>JASLSL010000149.1 GCA_030743445.1 Alphaproteobacteria bacterium | reverse complement strand
CACCATCGAGGCGGCGCGCGCCGGCGACGCCGGCAAGGGCTTCGCGGTGGTCGCCTCGGAGGTCAAGAGCCTGGCCAACCAGACCGCCCGCGCGACCGAGGAAATCGGCCAGCAGATCGGCGATATCCAGGACGCGACCGGCGGGCTGTTCTTATTCGATGGCGAGTCCGACGCGAGGAACCTGCGCAACGGCAATGGCGGGCGCGACTACACCATCTGGGTCGGCAATCTCCAGGCCAAGACCAAGCTCGGCGACATCCCGCTCAAGCTGGGTCTCGACCTTATGCACAATGCCGAGGACTATTCGGCCACCGACACCAATGCCTTCACCGTCGCCAACCGCGACGAAAACAACGGCCTGGTCGCCAACCTGACCGTTGGCCAGCTCAAGGACGGCGGTGACTGGTTGGCGGCCTATTACTATGTCTATTTGGAGACCTTCTCGGTGGTCGCCAGTTACGCCCAGGACGACTGGGTGCGATTCGGCTCCGCCACCCAGACCGATTCGAGCGATATCAAGGGCCACGAGATCCGCTTGGCCTATGCCATCGCCAATTATGCCAACCTCGTCGCCCGGCTCTACATCGTCGACGCCATCACCAGCGTCCAGGACGGCAATCGATTCCGAGTCGATCTCAATATGAAGTTCTGAACTCGGCCGCGGCCCTGGTGTCGCCACCGGTCGCGCT
This sequence comes from Alphaproteobacteria bacterium, assembly GCA_030743445.1. Classification (GTDB taxonomy): domain Bacteria; phylum Pseudomonadota; class Alphaproteobacteria; order UBA8366; family UBA8366; genus JASLSL01. The sequence goes on along the minus strand of JASLSL010000149.1, from coordinate 4,530 downwards.
CCCGCCCTTCGCCCGCGCCGGCAACGACCACACGTTATTGGGATTCAGAGGCGGCACCTCCCGGGGCCAGTCGAATTGCCGGCGGGGATTCAATATTTCTTGCCGATCCCGGCATGTCGCCCGCGATTGTCTTCTTCTGACCGGGTCGCGGCGGCCTCGCGCCAGGTCGTGGCCGGCATCTTGGCGAACGGTCGGCGGACCGCGCCCGGCGTGATACCGGCGCGGAGCGCCGAGAGGACGCCGGCCGCTTCCCAGTAGTTCTCGACGATGAAGAGTTGCCCCGGTCGCCACGGCAAAACCGCCAGATCGTTGGCCATGACGCCGCACCCTTCGCGGATGGCGATGACCGGGACGCCTTGTTCCAGCGCCGCCAGAGTCGGCAGCCCGATGCAGCCGTCGGGGAGGATCAGGCACGAGACGTTCTCGGCGGTCATCACGTCGGCGCCGCGCATCTCCACCGGGTCGGTGACGATGCGCGGGCTCTGCTTGAGCCCCTTGAGGACGCATTGCAGGAACGACGACGAGATCGCTTCCGCGGCCATGCGGGGATCGACCCGGCCGGGATCCGCGAACAGGATCTCGCGCGACTCCATCATCGGCGCATGGGCGGACGGCACGTCGAAGGCCCACGACACCGCGTGGGTCAACATCGCCTCGACGCCGCCCCAGGGATTGATCATGTCGCCGAAGCTGGTGAAATAGCGGTCGTGATAACCGTCGGGCACGTCGATCAGCGACGAAATCGCGACCGCGTCGTAACTCTCCCGCGTCTCGCGCAGGAGCTCGAACAGCCGACCGAGGCCGCGGCCCGACCCGGCGGCCCGGCCCGACGCGGCATAGGCGGCTTCCAACTCCAAAGGTGGGTCGAGTCTGTAGATTCCGGCACAGTCGAGGCCATAAGTGGCGCGCGTCGCCTCGACGGTATTGAGGGTGAGGTTCTCGATCATCTCGTCCGATCGGGCATCGATCACGACCAGGACGCGATTGGCGCGCACCGGCCGGAGCCCCACGGTTCCCATCAACAGGCGGCAAATCACGCTGCCCTCGACGTAGAAGGCGTTCGCCGGAATCTCGTTGATGTCGCTGGCATTGACGACGTTGGGATGGGTGACGAGGTGGTCGCAGCAGGTGGCGAGCAGATGCGCCGCCGGGGTCGCGTCCCCGGCATGGCCGCCGACCTCGGCGCCGATCCCGGTCGGCACCAGATAGACCGCGTTGAAACCGCCGGCCGATTCGCCCGGCCGCCGTTCGAACCCGAAGATCGCGCGTTCGCCCGAGCGCTCATCATCGCCCGCTCCGACCAGGCAGCCGATCTCGCATTGGTACTGGCCATCCTCGATGGCGGTGACGGCGACGCGTACCGGAACCTCGCCGTCGCCGAGCCGGAAAGACAGCGCCTTTTCCATGTGCCCGATGAGACCGGCGTGATCGGGCGCCAGCGGGATGGCGACGCGCCGCTCAAGCAACTGCACGGGCGGCGACCCCCGACAGTTGGGCGAATTCCTCGAACGAATCCTCAGCCACCAGCTTCAACGACCCATCGCGCCGGCGCAGGTAGATCGACGGCAGGCCGACCCCGTTGAAGCGATGGGCTTTGGACATCGTGTAGGCCCCCACATTGAGAAACGTCACCCGCGACCCGACCTCGAGCGGCATATCGAATGCGTACTCACCGAAAACGTCCCCCGCCAGGCAGGTACATCCGGCAAGTATATAGCCGTGCAATCCGCCGGCCACGTGACCCAAGATATCCGGTTCGAACTGAAACTCGAAAACCTCGGGCATGTGGTTGACCGTCGTGTCCAGAACCGCGATCTGGAGATCGTCCCCAGCGAGAATGTCGTGCACCGTCGCCTCGATCGTGCCTGAGCGGCGGACCAGCGCCGCGCCCGGTTCGATGAAGACGTCGAGGCCGAAGCGCTGGCGGAAGATCGCGACCGTCTCGAAGAAGCCGGCGAGATCGTGCGCCTCGGTGAACAGGTAGCCGCCGCCCAGGTTGATCCAGTCCATGCGCTCCAACAGGTGCGGGATCACGTCCTCGATGTGACGCGCGGTCGCCAGCAGGCCGGTAAAGTCGGTCTCGTCGCAATTGGTATGAAAATGCAGGCCGTCGATGCCCGCGAGCCGGCCGGGGTCGGACCTGGCCAGCGCGGCCAAATCATGGACCGGCACGCCGAGCTTGGAATTGCGCCGGCATGGGTCGTAGCGCCGGTCGCGGACGATGGAAAGTTGCGGATTGACGCGGAGCCCCTGGCGGGTCCCGCGCGAGGCCTTTTCACCCAATCGCCGCCACTGGGATAGGGAGTTGAAGATCACGGACGCGAGGCGGTCGCCGAACACCTCCAAGGTTTCCGCCTTGATCAAGGGGCTGATCAAATGCAAGGACGCGGCCTCGCCACAGGCGCGCTCGACCAGTTCGAGCTCGTAAGGCGAACTGCATGCAAACCCGTCCACATTTCGCGACACGCATCCCAGGACGTCCGACAACGCGCAGGCCTTGGGGGAATAGAGCAATCGGCACGAGGCCTGGTCCGCGATCTCGCGAACCGCCGCCAGGTCCGCGTCCAGGGTCCTTTGGTCGATCACGAAGGCCGGCGTTGCGACGGGCGTCGTCAAAGTCATTCCCTCAATCCAATATCAGGTGCGGAACGAAACGGGCATCCGGGGTCGTCACCAGGTTTCGGTCCTCGCGAATGCACAACCCCGCCGAACGGCCGGCCACCATCCAACAGCCGACCAAAGGATAGACGCCGTCGAATTCCGGCAGCGGGTGAAACGCCTGGACGATATAGCCCTCCTCACCATAGGGACCGTCACGGCGAAACGCCACGTCGTCGTCGCCATGGATCTCGACGTTCCAACCCTGGCGCGAAAGCAGCGGCTTGCGGACGAAACTTGGCGAAAGGTCCGCGGCCCGCGGATCGCCCTCGAAATAAGATGCCAGCAGGTTCGGGTGACCCTCGAACATTTCCCACAAGAAGGGCAGCAAGCCCTTGTTGGCGAGGACCGCTTTCCACGGCGGCTCGAGGAAATGAACGCCGCTCGCAGACAGGTAGCGCGCGAAATCCTCGGCCATGATCCATTCCCAGGGATAAAGCTTGAACAGTGTGGAAATGACTTCGTCCTCGAGGTCGGTGAAGCGCCCCCGCGCGTCGATCCCGATGTCCTTCATGGCGATGTAGCGGGTCTCGAGGCCGGCGTCCCGGGCGCATTCCTCGAGATAGTCGACGGTTCCCCTGTCGTCCGCGATATCTTCGATGGAAGCGAAATGAAGCAGTCCCTGGAGGCCAAGATTGGCGAATGCGTTCTGAAAATCCTCGTAGAGTTCGTTGAACTGATCGGACTCCTTCGGAACCAGGTCCATGGCCACCGCCTGCTCCAGCCACAGCCACTGGAATTCCGAGGATTCGTAGAGCGTCGTCGGCGTGTCCGCATTGTATTCGAGCAATTTGGCGGCGCCGGCGCCATCGTAGGAAAAGTCCATGCGCCCGTAGAGATCCTTGTCCCGGCCGCGCCAGCTTTCGGCGACATAGTCCCAATGGGCTTCCGGAATGCGAAGGCGGCTAAAGACCATCTCGTCGGCCACGGCCCGGTCCAGGAGCTCGTGGCACATGCTCTCGATGGCGTCGCCGCCCCGTTCGATGTCGTCTTCGATCTGCTTCAGGGTGAAGCGGTAATAGATGCTTTCGTCCCAATTGTGGACGCCGCCCGCTTCGTCGAGTTCGAATCCGTGGTCGAGGGCGGTCAGCGCGAGATTCGGGCGCGCGGCAACGGCAACCCGCTGCATGCGACGTGAACCTGGCCGGCCAGGTGCGCGACGGGGCCGAATCAGGCGCCGCGTTGCGCCCTGAGCCGCGCCAGCACGTCGCCGCCCTTGGCGCCGCCATCGACGATCCCGGCGGCTTTGAGCTTGTCGTCGAGACTGACCTCCTGGGTCGAATGGGCGAGTTCGCTGGCAGCCTCGAACTTCGCCGCTCGTTCCGCCTGTTTCGCTTTCAGCCGTTCCAAGCTGTCGACGGCGCTGCCCATGCTCGAATTGGCGCCGGAGTGGCGCGCCGCGACCGCGGCCTGGGCGCGTTGGACCTTTTCGGTCGCCTTGACCGTGTCGACCTGCTGCTTGAGCCGTTTCAGGTTGGCCTCGGTTTGGGCGACGGCGTGGCGAAGTTGCGCCTCGGAATCGGCGAAGGATTTGGCGAGGCCTTGTTCGCCGGCGAGTTCGGTTTCCAGCCCCGCGATCTTGTCGGCGACCTCCGTCGCCAGGGTTTCGTCGCCCTTGTCGAGCGCCTGCATGGCGTAACCTTCATATTCCTTGCTCGAGGCCGCTATGGATTCGACCTTCTTGTCGGCCAGCTTGCGCTTGGCGATGATGCCGGTCAGGGCTTCCTTCGAGCCGATGAGTTCGTTGTCGGCGTCACGGATTTCCTGGTCGAGGATGCGCAGCACCTGGTTGTCGACGATCGCCTCGCCGGCCTCGGTGATGCCGCCGCGGAAAGCCGTCGCGACCTTTACCCAAATATTCAAATCACTTAC
>JASLSL010000148.1 GCA_030743445.1 Alphaproteobacteria bacterium | reverse complement strand
TTTCGGTTGTTTGCCCAATGGATCGAGACGACCACCCGGGCCGGTCGGTTGTCAAGTGCACCGTTGGGACGGCGTAGCCAGGTAGTCCGCGAGACGCCCGTGCGGGCGGGTGCTACAATTCCCGAAACCGAGCCGTGACACGGCGCAGACAGGGAGTACGTCGTGCAAGTGCCATTTGCGCTCAAGGTGATCCTGATCGGTCTCGCGGCCCTGATCGGTATGGTCAAGCTGGTCGATTGGGCGGTCGAGCTCCTGTGGTTCGGGGAGCTCGGCTATGTCGGCGTGTTCTGGATCATGCGGCTGCTGATCTTCGGTCTGTTCTTCGCCGGCTTCTTCGTCGTCCTGGCGTATTTCTGGCTCAACGCCCGCGCGCTTGCCCGGATCGTCGATCTCGTGGCGATCGGCGCTGCGATCAAGACCCAGATGACCGGCGTCGGCGCGCCGGCGAATCTCGTTTATCCCGGCGTGCTGCGCGACGACACCTACGGCCCGGCGCGCACACCGGGCCTGTTGATTCTGGTTTCGATCCTGATCGCCTTGATCGCCGGCCTCAGGCTGTGCGCCGAGTGGGAGGTGCTGCTGCGATATGTGTGGGCGCAGCCCTTCGGCCAGGCCGAGCCGATTTTCGGGCGCGACATCGGCTTCTACCTGTTCGAACTGCCGTTCCTCGAGGTTCTGCAGAACGCCGCCACATCGATCGTGTTCGTCGTTCTGGCGCTGTTGTTCGTGACCTACGGGTACGCCGCTTCGTTGCGCGTCACCCTGCAGGACGGGATCGAGGCGGCGCCCGCCGTGATGCGGCATCTGGCGTTGAACTTAGCGCTTTTCCTCGTCGCCGTCGCCTGGGGCTACTACCTCGATCGTTACGGTCTATTGCAGTCGACCGGCGGCGCGGTCTACGGCGCCGGCTATACCGAGGTCAACGTCCAACGGCCGGGGTTGTGGTTGGTCGCCGGCGCCACCGTCGCGGTCGCGGCGGCCTTTCTGATCCCGTGGCTGCAGCGGCACGGGCGGATCGTCCTGTTCGTCGCCACCGGCTATCTCGGTATCCTGATCGTGGCCCTCGGCATCGTGCCCTGGGCGGTGCAGAGCTTCGTCGTCGAGCCGAACGAGCTCAAGCGCGAGACGCCGTTCCTCGAGCATAACATCGCCTTCACCCGCGCCGCCTTCGGCCTCGACCGGGTCGAGGAACGCTCCTACGGCGCCGAGCAGGCGCTGGCGCCGGCCGACCTCGCGCGCAACCGCCGGACGATCGACAACATCCGGGTCTGGGACTGGCGGCCGCTGAGCGAGACCTTCCGCCAGCTGCAGCAGATCCGCACCTACTACGAATTCAACGACGTCGACGTCGACCGCTACACGATCGACGGCGAGGTCCGCCAGGTCATGCTGGCGGCGCGCGAGATGTCGGAGGACTTGCCCGACCCGACCGACACGTGGCTCAACCGCCACCTGCAATACACCCACGGCTACGGGCTGGCGATGAGCCTGACCGCGAAGAAGAGCGTCGAGGGGGCGCCGATCCTGGTCGCCCGCGACCTGCCGCCGAAGCTCGCCGGCGGGCTCGAGGTCAGGGAGCCGGCGATCTATTACGGCGAAAGTGCCTCCGACTACCGCATCGTCGGCACCGGGGTTAAGGAGTTCGACTATCCGGCGGGCGACGAGAACGTCTACCGGCGCTATACGGGTGCGGGCGGCGTGCCGCTCGACGCCTGGTGGAAGCGCCTGCTGTTCGCGTGGGACCAGTTCGATATCGGCATCCTGATCTCGAGCTACGTCACGCCCCGGAGCCGCATCCAGTACTGGCGCCCGGTGCACGAGCGGGTGCGGCGCTTGGCACCCTTCCTCAAGTTCGACGACGATCCCTACTTGGCGATCGATCGGGGCCGGCTCTATTGGATCCAGGACGCCTATACGATTTCCGACACCTATCCCTATGCCGAGCCCTATCTCGACACCTACAACTACATCCGCAATTCCCTGAAGATCGTGATCGACGCCTACAACGGCGATGTCACCTTCTACGTCATCGAGCCCGACGATCCGATCGTCCGGACCTACCGGGCGGCCCTGCCGGAACTGTTCCGCGACTTGAAGGCGATGCCCGAGGGCCTGCGGCGGCACTTGCGCTATCCCCAGGAGCTGTTCTCGGCCCAGCTCGCGGTCTACAGCACCTACCACATGACCCTGCCGCAGGTGTTCTACAATCGCGAGGACGTGTGGGCGGCGCCGCACGAGAAATACGGCGGCGAGCAGATCGAGATGCGGCCCTATTACGTGCTGATGAAACTGCCGGGCGAGGATCGGCTGCAGTTCCTGCTGATGATGCCGCTGACCCCGCGCAAACGCGACAACATGATCGCCTGGATGGCGGCGCGCAGCGACTTCCCGGGCTACGGCGAGCTGATCGCCTACAAGATGTCGAAGGAGCGGCTGATCATGGGGCCGATGCAGGTCGAGGCGATGCTCGACCAGGACACCCTGATCTCGCAGCAGCTCTCGCTCTGGGACCAACGCGGCTCGCGGGTGATCCGCGGCAACCTGCTGGTGATCCCGATCGAACGCTCGCTGGTCTACGTCGAGCCGGTCTACCTGATCGCCGAGGGCGTCAACATTCCGCAACTGAAGCGGATCATCGTCAGCGACGGGGTGAAGCTGGCGATGGCGCCGACGCTGGAGGCGGCGCTGGCGTCGGTCTACGGCGGCGCGCCCCCTGCGGCATCCGGGTCGTCGCCCGGTGCCGCGCCGGTTTCCGGGGCCGCGGCCAAGGAGACGCGCGAGACCCTGGCGCCGGCGAAAGACGCCTATGAGGAGGCCGAGCGCGCGCTCAAGTCCGGCGACTGGGACGCCTTCGGCCGCGCCATGCAACGGCTCAAGGACGTGCTGGGGAAGTAGGCGGCGGCCTCACACCGCCGGGAAGTCGTAGAGTGCCGCCGCGTTTTCGACGAGGATGCGGTTGCGCACGGCCTCGTCCGGCGCCCACTCCAGCATCATGTCGAGCAGGTCGCCGTCATTCGGCATGACCCCGTGGTTGTAGTTGATATGCGGCCAGTCGCTGCCCCAGACCAGGCGCTCGGGATTGGTCTCGACCAGCTTGCGGGCGAAGGCGAGCGTGTCCGCATAGGGCATCCGGTCTTGCCCGGAGAACCGCATCGGGCCCGAGAGCTTGACCCAGACCTTGCCGGTCTCGAGCATTTCCAACAACGCCTTGAAGGCGGCATGGTCGACGCCCAAATCCGCCGGCACGCGGCCCATATGGTCGATCACCACATGGCAGGGCAGGTCCAGCAGATCGTCGCGCATCTCGGGTATTTGCTCGCCTTCGAGCAAGATTTGGGCGTGCCAGCCGCGCTCGGCGATGCGCGCGACGAGGTCCTTGTTCAGACGCGGCGCGCTGGCGTAGGTCGCGACACTGTTGAACCGGCAACCGCGCACGCCGAGTTCGTGCATGCGGTCGAGCTCGGCGTCGCCGACGTCGTCGGCCGGAACCGCGATGGCGCGGAAGCGGTCGGGATGGGCCGCGAGCGCGTCCGTGGTCCGGGCGTTGTTTCGCCCGAGCGCGGTCGGATGGATTATCACCGCGCGGCTGAGACCCAAGGTCTCCTGCCAGTCGATATAAGTCTCTGGCAGGGCGTCCGGCGAATGGTAGGCGGCGTTCTCGTCGAAGGGATATCGCTCGACCGGCCCGAACAGGTGGATGTGGCTGTCGCAGGCGCCCGGCGGCGCCTTCAGCATGGGCGTCTTGGGGTCCGGGTCCGGCGGGTTCGACATGATCGGCATGCGTTCGCTCCGTCGTTCAGTCCGCGACTTCGAATTCGCCGTTGATCTCGACAACGATGCCGCGCGGCAGACCGCCGGCGCCGATCGCGGTGCGGGCGTGCTGTCCGCGCTCGGGCCCCCAGAGCTCGAGGAACAGGTCCGAGGCGCCGTCGATCACCGCCGGGAACTGTTCGAACTCGGGCGACGAGTTGACCATGCCGAACAGCCGCACGACCCGTTTCACCTTGTCGAGATCGCCGGCCTCGGCCTTCAGCGTCGCGATCATCAGCAACGCCACCGCGCGCGCCGTCGCATAGCCTTCCTCGAGACTGACGTCGACGCCGAGCTTGCCGCGCTGGCGGACCCCCGGCAGGTCGGGCGGCTCGGGCCCGTGGCCCGAGAGGTAGAGGATCGGGCCGACCCGGACGCAGCCCCGTCGGTTGCTGCTCGGATAGGCCCAGGGCTCGGGCAACGTCAGGCCCATCGCCTCCAGCTTGGCTTCGATCTCGCTCATCGAAATTCCTGGAGTCGGCGGTTAGACCGCCTCGGCCCGCCACATGGTCGCGTCGCTGTCGACGGGTTCGACCCGGAACGGGGCCGCGTTGTTCAGGACGCGCACGCCCTCTTTCTTCGGCCGGCGCAGCGGCAGGTCGAGCGCCGCCAGGATCACCGCGAAGGTGCCGCCATGGGCGACGACGGCGATCTCGCCATGCTGCAGCACTTCGTTCAGGCCGCGCAGAGTTCGCTCGGTGAATTGCTTCAGCGTCTCGCCGCCCTCGGGGCTACCGGCCCAGTGCAGGTCGACGTTCGATTGCCCGGCCCAGTCGCCCCAATCGCGCTCGTGCAGGTCGGGGACCGGATGGATCGGCCGGCCGCAGAATTCCGCCATGATGGTGGCGGTCTCCCAGGCGCGCTCCATGTCGCTCGCGTAATAGGAGTCGAACGGTGTGTCCGCCAACTTCCGGCCGGCGTCGCGCGCCTGCTCGCGTCCGGTCTCGTTGAGCTGCGAGCCGACCTTGGGCTGGATGATGCGGGCCTTGTTGTAGGTGGTCTCGCCGTGGCGGACGAAGAAAAAACCGTCGGTCCGGGTGGCGATGCCGCCCGCCGCCGCCGCGTATTCGCCCATCTCCAAATGCCAGGCCGGACTACCGTTCGATGTCATGCGTTGCTCGCCGCCAGTGAAGCCGCGACGATCTTACCCAACCGGAACCGGGGGACAAGGGCTAGGTCGGCTCAACGCCGGCGGCTCACCAGCTTGTTGTAGATCCAGGCCAGCACGGCGCCGCCGATGAAACCGTCGACGAAGGCCCAGACCGCGCCCGAGATGGCGCCGACGAAGCTCGGCTCGTAGCCGATGTAAAGGGTCGAAAGCACCTGAACGACGCCGATGCCCCAGCCGAACATGGCCGTGGCCATCGCAAGGATGAAGACGGCGACGGCTAAGGTAATGCCGCAGGCGACGCCGAAGCTCATCACCCCGAGCCGCCCGAGCGGAGGGGCGGTCGTTACGATCGCCTCGGCGTGTTCCTTCAACGCCTCGGTGTGCTCGGTCATGATCGCCTCTTCCTCGGCGGTCATCGCACCTTCGTCGTTGTCGGTGTTGCTCATCGTCCGAATCCTCCCCACTGCGAAGGAGCCAGTTTAAGCGAATCCGCTGCCGCGCACCACTTGCGCCGGTTGGTCTTGCGTCGCAGGGCGGGCGGTATAGATTCGCCTGGACCCGCCGAACGCCACGATTCCCCGACGGAGCACCACTCTTGGACCCGACGACCCTGATCGCCATCGCCGTCGCCTTTCTCGTCGCCGGGACCGTCAAGGGTGGTGTGGGCATGGGGCTGCCGACGATCGCGGTTGCGATCATGGGTGCGGCACTGGGTTTGCGAGAGGCGATCCCGGTCCTGATGGTGCCGTCGATCATCGCCAATATCTGGCAAATCATGGGACCCGGTTCGATCGGGCCGTTGATCCGGCGGTTCTGGCCGATCAACCTGTTTGCCTGCATCGGCATCTGGCTCGGCACGCTGGTGCTGTTCCGGGTCGATCCGATCCTGCTGTCGGGCCTGTTGGGGCTGGTGGTCTGCAGCTATGCGCTGATCAATCTGTTCGCGGTCGAGATTCGCGCCTCGCGACGTACCGAACCGCTGCTGTCGCCGGCCGTGGGGTTGGTCTCGGGTGTCTTGACCGGGGTCACTGGAACGCTGCTGCTGCCGGTGCTCGTCTATCTTCAGGCCCTGGGGCTGGAAAAGGACGAGTTCATCCAGGCTGCCGGGCTGACGCTGCTGGTCGGCACCGTGGTCTGGGCTTTTGCTCTGGTCGGCGAGGGCGCGATGACGGGTACCGCGTGGCTGCTGTCGACCCTGGCGCTGGCGCCGACGCTCCTCGGCATGGCGCTCGGCCGCTGGTGCCGCGATCGGATTCCAAGCACGCGGTTCCGCCAGGGCGTCTACGTGCTGCTCGTCCTGCTCGGCCTGAACTTGATCCGCAAGGCATTGGTATAGGGCTACCCCAACCCGTTCACGAAAAATTAACCCGATAGTGCGGTATAACCTCTTGCTTTTCAGGGGTTTGGTCGCATATCACCTATACCGCAGCATGGATCGCGAATAATCACGATGTCCGGCCCCGGGGCCGGGCGCGTTACGTTTGACACGGGACACATTATGTACGAAACGAGCGGCCTCGAAGGCAGCGCCGAGGAGCAAGACGCCGAAGAACGCCGCCGCGCCTGGCGGGCGCGGCGCGAGGCGATGGAAGCGGCGCCCAACGGCACCAAATGGAGCAAGCACTTCCGCCGGACCTATCACCGCGGCGCGCATGTCGCCGGGCGGCTGATCGCGCCGACGCGCTACGGCCGCCGCGCCGCCGCCAAGGCACTTAGGATCGGCTTGACCGAGCTATCCTTCGAGTTTCCCGATCTGCCGCCCGCGTTCGACGGCTACACGATCCTGCAGCTCACCGATCTGCACCTCGACAACATCGAGGGCACCGGACACGCCGCAGCACGGCGGGTCGCCGGCATCGAGGCCGACCTTTGCGTCATCACCGGCGACGTGCGCGACAACATCCGCGCCCCGATCGGACCGGTGCTGGACGAGCTGGCCTACGTGCTGAGCGGGGTTGGCGTGCGCGACGGTGTGCTCGGCATTCTTGGCAACCACGACAGCGCTGCGATGGTCGATCCGATGGAGCAACTCGGCGTCCAGATGCTGCTCAACGAGACGGTGACGATCGCGCGCCGGGGCGAGCGCATCCATATCACCGGGACCGACGACATCCATCTGTTCCATACCGAAGAGGCCGACCAGGCGCTTGCCGCGGCACCGCGCGGGTTCTGCATCGCGCTGGTGCATTCACCCGAGATCGCCCACCACGCGGCGGCGCGCCACCGGCTTTATCTCTGCGGCCACACCCATGGCGGCCAGGTCTGCCTGCCGAACGGCCGGCCGATCATCACCGGGCTCAAGCGCCACAGGAAGTATGCCCGCGGCCACTGGGAGCACGACGGCATGACCGGCTACACCTGCCGCGGCATCGGCGCCTCGCTGTTGCCGACCCGCTTCAACTGCGAGGGCGAGGTCGTGCTGATCACGTTGCGCCGCGGTCCCCACGGCGGCTCCCACGGCGGCGACGACTAGGCTCCGCGACGTCTCCGGCTACGATTTTCCAGAAGTGGACGGCTGGGCTATGATCCGGCGCGCTAGCTGTTGGATGGAGCGATGAGCGAAGCCAAGACCGTGACCGCCGCCCTGGTCATCATCGGCAACGAGATCCTGTCGGGCCGCACCCAGGACGTGAACCTCGCCTATATCGCGGGCGCGCTCGGCGAGATCGGCGTGCGCCTGATGGAGGTCCGCGTGGTGCCCGATGTCGAGAACGAGATCGTCGACGCGGTCAACACGCTGCGCGCCAAGTACGACTACCTGTTCACCACCGGCGGCATCGGCCCGACCCACGATGACATTACCGCCGAGTGCGTCGCCAAGGCCTTCGGCCTGCCGCTGATCCAGCACCCCGAGGCGCGCCGCCGGCTGGTCGAGCGTTACGAGCAGACCGGGATGGAGCTCAACGAGGCGCGGCTGCGCATGGCCAACACGCCGGAAGGCGCCGAGCTGATCGACAACCCGATCTCGACCGCGCCCGGCTTCAAGATCGAGAACGTCTACGTCATGGCCGGCGTGCCGATGATCGCCCAGGCGATGATCGACGGCGTCAAGCAAACGCTCGCGGGCGGCGACCCGGTGCACTCACGCACCCTGGTGTGCTCGATCGGCGAGGGCAACATGGCCGAGGGACTGGGCAAGATCCAGGACAGCTATCCGGTGATCGACATCGGCAGTTATCCCTATTACCGCCGCGGCAAGTACGGCACCAGCATCGTGCTGCGCCACACGGACGAGGCTTTGCTGGAGTCCGCGTCCGAGGAAGTCGCGGCGCTGATGCGCTCGTTCGGCGACGAGCCACGCGACGAGATTTGAGCGTGGCCGATCGCGTCCTGATCGTCAGCTTCGATGCCTTACGTCCCGAAATGGCGACGGCCGAGCTGATGCCGAACCTCAGCCGTTTCGCGGCCGACGGCGCCAGGTTCCGACGCTCGCGTTCGACCTTCCCGACCGAAACCCGGGTCAACCAGACGGCGCTGATCGCGGGCTGCTATCCGGCGCGCCATGGCATCGTCGGCAACCGGTTCCTGGATGCGGCCGCCTCGCCGGACGCCCTCTTCAACACCGGCGACGAGACCCAACTTTCGGAAGGCGACCGGCGGCTCGGCGGCAAGCTCGTCGACGTGCCAGTGCTGGGCGAACTCCTCGCCGATGCGGGCCTGACCTACGCCGTGATTTCGACCGGGACGGCGGGCGGCACGCGGATGCTGCACCACAAGGCGGAGGCGATCGGCGGCTTTCGGCTGTCGCTGCAGCGGCCCGACGCGACGGTGCCGGCCGGCGCCATCGACGAGATCACCCGGCGCTTTGGCCCGATCCCGCCGGCCGCGGTGCCGTCGCTCGATTGGTTGGGCTACGCGACCGACGTCTACCTCGACTACATCGAGCCCGAGCTGGCGCCCGACGTCATGGTGCTGTGGTACTGCGAGCCCGACAACAGCTACCACCAGCTCGGCATCGGCTCGGCGGGGAACATCGCGGCCTTGCGCCGGGTCGACGCCGAGTTCGGCCGGATTCTCGGCAGGCAGGACATGCTCGACCCCGAGGACCGGCTGCACATCGTCACCATGTCCGACCACGGCATGGTGACCATCGCCGGCGGGCGGGTCGATATCGCGGCCGAGTTGGAGGCGGCCGGATTCAGCGTCGGCGAGACCACCTTCGAGGGCGCCGATTCGGCCCTGGCGCTGTCCAGCGCCGGCGGCATCTATGTGCGCGATTCCGATCCCGAGCTGATCGCCCGGATCCGCGATTGGCTGCAGGCCCAGCCCTGGTGCGGCGTTCTGTCGACCCGCACCGGGGAGGGAACGCTGAGGCACGCCGACCTCGGCATCGACCATCCCCGGGCGCCCGACATCGGCTTGGTCCTCGGATGCGACGACGCGGTCAATCAGCACGGGCACGCGGGCAGCACGCTTCTCTACAAGGCCAAATATCCCGACGGCGGCGGCATGCATGGCGGCCTGAGTGCGATCGAGCTTTCGACCTGGCTCGCGATCGGCGGTCCGGCGGCGGCCGCCGGCGCCAACTCGGACCTTCCCGCCGGCAACGTCGACCTGCTGCCGACGATCCTCCATCTCTTGGGGCTCCATGCGCCGGACCACATCGAGGGTCGCGTGCTGCGAGAGGGGCTCGCCGAATTCGCCGGCGAGGCGCCGCCCGAGGTCGAAATCGAGACCCTGAGCGCCGAGGGCGCCGGCGGCTACCGCGCCCACCTCACGGTCGAGCGGGTCGGCGGCACGCGCTATCTCCAGCGCGCCTGGATCGACTGAGAAAAAGGTGCCAGGCACCTTTTTGTTCTCATAAGATATTGATACTATTGATTAATAAAAGAATAAAAGATGCCTGGCACCTTTTTTAGAGCTCGGTGCCGACGAAGTAGAGCACTGCCATGATCGCGAGGATCGCCAAGACGATCGACAGGTTTGCGACCATTCCGCCGCGCCGCCGCCGGGCACGCGCGACCAGCGCCAGCGCCAAGATGCCGACGCCGATATAGACGAAATAGGTCCAGTCCCGTTCCATGCCCATCGTCCGGTCCCGCGGTTCCCTCGACGAGTATAGCGCCCGCCACATGGCCTTGCAGCGGGCGATGGCGTAAACTTCGGCGCGATGCGACGGATGGCGATTTTACTGGTACTGGCCGCGTTTCTCGGCGTGTCCCTGGGGGGCTGCGGCACCGGGGCCGGGGTCAACGTCAAGGGCGGCTCGAAGTCGCCGCCGAAGTGGAAAATTTTCCTGCCGATCTAGGAGTGCCGACCGGGATGTCTGGAACAAGCGGCGGACCGGACATAATATGAATATGACCAGATAAGCGGGCGTGGCGGAATTGGCATACGCGGCGGACTTAAAATCCGCTCCCTTCGGGGTTGGGGGTTCGAGTCCCTCCGCCCGCACCAACGACCAGGGCCAACAACCAGGGGCAGACTCCATGAAAGACAGTCTCGCGGCCGGCATCACGGCGACCCGGCGCATCGAGATCGACGAGGCGCGCACCATCGACTTCATGGGCGAGGCGCTGCGTATCTACGCGACGCCGTCGCTGTTGCGCGACGTCGAACAACACTGCCGCGACCTGATCCTCGAGCATCTCGACGAGGGCGAGGATACGGTCGGCGTCCGGGTCGAGCTCGACCACATGGCGGCGACGCTGCTCGGCATGACGGTCGAGATCACCGCGACGGTGGTCGAGGTCGACAGGCGCCGGATCGTCCTCGAGGTCGAGGCGAACGACCCGCTCGAGACCGCGGCCAAGGTCAAGCACGTGCGCTTCGTCGTCGACACGGAGAAGCAGGCCCAGCGGCTCGCCGCGAAGGCCGAAAAGGCGGCTGGGGCCGCCGGGGCGGGCTAGGAGCAGGGATCATGGCCGCCCGGGACAGCAAGCAGGTTCCGATCTTCTGCTACCAGTGCGTCGGCGGGCCCGACCTGATGAAGGTCGAAGTCGAGGACGGTGTCGCGATCCGGATCGAATCGAACTACGGCATCTCGGAAGAGCATCCGGGCGGCGGCCGGGTCTGCGTCCGGGCCTATGGCCTGATCCAGAAGACCTACAGCCCGCACCGCGTCCAGCAGCCGATGAAGCGGACCAATCCGAAGAAGGGCCGCGCGCACGACCCGGGCTTCACGCCGATCACCTGGGACGAGGCGCTCGACATCGTCGCCGGCAAGATGACGGAAATGCAGAAGAAGGGGCTGCGCGACGAGTCCGGGGCGCCGCGCCTCGCCGTGACCACCGGCGGCGGCGGCACGCCGGTGCAGTACGGGGGCACCTTCCCGGCCTTCATGGCGGCCTGGGGGCCGATCGACCAGGGCTTCGGCGCGGGCCAGGGGGTGAAGTGCTACCACTCGGAGCACCTCTACGGCGAGCTGTGGCACCGCGCCTTCGTCGTCTCGCCCGACACGCCCTATTGCAACTACGTGATCAACTGCGGCAACAACAGCGATTCCTCGGGCGGTGTGGCCGGCATCTGGCGCCAGGCCGACGCCCGGGTGCGCGGCATGAAACGGGTTCAGGTCGAGCCGCACCTCTCGATCACCGGTGCGATGTCGGCCGAGTGGATCCCGATCAAGCCGAAGACCGACGCGGCGTTCCTCTATGCCCTGGTCAACCACATCCTGTTCGGGCACGACTGGCGCGAAGTCTGCGATAAGCCGTTCCTCGAGAACGACACCAACTCGCCCTATCTCGTCGGGCCGAACGGCTACTTCCTGCGCGAGGCCGAGAGCGGCAAGCCGCTGATCTGGGACCTCGACGCGGAGTGCGCCAAGCCGTTCGACGCGGAAATCGGCCACCCGGCGATGGAGGGATCGTTTACCTGCGCCGGGATCGAGCAAGGCGCCGACGGCGAGACCTTTCGGCACGACGGCGCAGAGGCCGAGCCCGCCTTCCAGAAGCTGCTCGACCACATGCGCGACTTCACGCCGGAATGGGCCGAGGGCGAATGCGACGTGCCGGCCGAGCGCATCCGCCAGGTCGCCGAGGAATACCTTGCCCACGCGTGCGTCGGCGAGACCATCGAGATCGAGGGCCGCACGCTGCCGCTCCGCCCGGTCGCGGTGATGCTCGGCAAGGGGGTCAACAACGGCTGGGGCGGCTACCAGACGTGCTGGGCGCGGACGCTCCTCGCCTGCCTCGTCGGCGCGCTGGAGGTTCCGGGCGGCACCCTGGGCACCACGATCAAGCTGGTGCGCCCGGCGGCGAGCCGCACCGGCTCGGTCCTGCCGGGCCCGGACGGCTTCATGGCTTATAAGTTCAACGAGACCTCGAAGGACGGCTGGCAGTCCACACCCGACATCCGCAACGCCTACAAGACGCTGGTGCCGCTCGTTTCGGACTCGCCCTGGTCGGCGGCCCTCGGCCCGGCCCATCTGCCGTGGCTGTTCCAGAAGACCCAGCCCGACAATTGGGTCGAGCAGACCAAGCCCGACATGTGGATCTGCTACCGCTCGAACCCGGCGATCTCGTCGTGGAACGCGCCCGAGGTCGCCGAACGCATCGCCGAATTCCCGTTCACCGTGGCCTTCGCCTACACCATGGACGAAACCAACCACATGGCGGACATCCTGCTGCCCGAGGCAACCGACCTGGAGAGCCTGCAGCTGATCCGCATCGGCGGCACCAAGTTCCAGGAGAACTTCTGGAAGCACGAGGGCTGGGCGATCCGCCAGCCGGCGGTCGAGAACGCGGTCGATTGCATGGACCTGACCGACGTCTCGACCGAACTGGCGAAACGGGTCGGCATCCTCGAGGACTACAACGAGGCGATCAACCGGGGTGCGGCCGGCATGAAACTGCGCGTCGAGAATGCCGACTACGGCCTGGAGGTGGGCGTCGAGCACGATCGCGAGGAAATCTGGGACCGCGTCTGCCTGGCGGCGAGCCACGATCTCTCTGGCGGGGCGGAGGTCCGCGGGCTCGACTGGTTCAAGACCACCGGCTACATGCTGGCCGAGTTTCCGCAGCTCGACTGGTATCTCTATCCGAGCCTCAAGGACCAGGGTTTGCGCTTCGAGTTGCCCTACCAGGAACGCATCCTGCGCCACGGGACCGAGCTCGCCCACCGCTTGCACGAGATCGGCGTCAATTGGTGGGACAAGCAGCTCGACGAGTACGAGCCGCTGCCCGGCTACGAGCGCTTTCCGGACATCTGGATCAATTACGCCAAGGAGGTCGGCCGCGACCCGGATGAATTCCCGCTCTGGGCGCTGACCACGCGCTCGACCCAGTACTCGTGGGGCGCCAATGTCGGCATTCCGGTGATCAAGGAGGTCGCCGACAACATCGCCGGCCACCGGGGCGTGATCGTCAACCGCAAGACGGCGCGCGCCCTCGGCATCGAGGACGGCGACCCGGTGGTCATCGAGTCGGTCTCGGGCGTGACCAAGGGTTATGCGGTGCTGCGCGAGGGCATCCGGCCCGACACCGTGGTCATGGTCGGCCAGTTCGACCACTGGAAGACGCCGGTCGCGAAGGACTTCAACCTCGCCAGCCTCAACTCGGTAACCGCCTTGTCGGTGTCGCTGACCGATGGCACCGGCAGCAGCGCCGACATCGCCCGGGTCAAGCTCTCCAAAGGGGAAGGCAAGAGGCAGGCGGTGGCATGAGCGACGCCGCCGAGGCCCCCAACGCCAGGGAGGACCGAACCGCCCGCTGGGGCATGGTCATCGACCTCAACCGCTGCGTCGGCTGCCAGACCTGCACCATCGCCTGCAAGCACGCCAACGACCTGCCGCCCGAGGTCCAGTGGCGCCGCGTGCTCGACATCGAGCAGGGCGAGTTCCCGGACGTAGAGCGGCTTTTCCTGGTGGTCGGCTGCCAGCACTGCGCCGAGCCGCCCTGCGTCCCGGTGTGCCCGACGGGCGCCACGCGCCAGCGCGCCGACGGCCTGGTCACGATGGACTACGACCTCTGTATCGGCTGCGGCTATTGCGCGGTCGCGTGTCCCTATCAGGCGCGCACCATCGTACATGACGAGAAATGGTATTTCGGCGAGGCGACGGTCCAGGAGCGCCAGGTCTGCCATGACGAACGGCTCGGCGTCGCCAACAAGTGCACCTTCTGCATCGATCGGGTCGATGGCGCGCTCGCCGATGGACTCAGCCCCGGCGTCGATCCGGCGGCGACCCCGGCCTGCGCCGCCTCGTGCATCACCCAGGCGATCCAGTTCGGCGACTTCAACGATCCGGCAAGCCACGTCTCGGGCATGGTCGCGGCGGGCGAGACCTTCCAGATGCACCAGGAGCTCGGCACCGACCCGCAGATCAAGTACCTCATTGAGGCACCGGCGACGCCCGGGCGCGAGGGCGAGGCGTCCGACGCGGACGACGAACGCCTCGGCGACCCGGCCAATGCGCTGGTCGGCAAGCGGCAGACCTTCTGGGATTTGCGCGCCGCGATGAACTTCATCCTCGGCGGGTTCGGCTCCGGCCTCGCGGTGATGGCCTACCTGCTCAGTCTGCTGCAGCCGGCGGCGTGGCCAGGGCACGTGCTCGTGCCGGTCTATATCGTCGCCGGCGGCGCCATGGCGATAGGGCTTTTCTTCGTGTTTCTCGAGATCGGCCGCAAGCTTCGATCCCTGCTCGTGCTGCGCCGGCCGCAGAGCTCGTGGATGACCCGCGAGACCTATGCGGTCGCGGTATTCTACCTGGCGCTGGCCGTCGACATCATTCGGCCGAGCGAGAATTTGCACGCGGTAATCGCGCTCGCCGCCTTGATCTTCCTTTATTGCCAGGCGCGGATCCTCCACGCCGGCAGGTGCATCCCGGCCTGGCGCGTCGCGGCGATGCCGCGGATGCTGATCGAGACCGGCCTCTATGAGGGGCTCGGCCTGCTTTACGTCGTCGCTGCGTCGATCCCCGAAATTACGATCGGGCCCTTGGGGGCGATGCTCGGCGTCCTGCTTGCCGGTGGCAACGCCTGGCAGTGGTGGCGCTATCGCAAGGGTGCGAAGGCGGCCGGCATTCCGCCGCTGGCCCGGGCCGAGCTCCGGCGCATCACGCCCTGGCTCCATGCGATCGGCCACGCGTTGCCGGCGCTGCTCTATGGGGCGGCACTGACGGTGCCCGGCGAACCGGCGACCGTGCTTGTGGCCGCCGGAATCGCGACGCTCGCCGGGGGCGCGCTCTGGAAGTACACGGTGATCGTGCCCGCGAGTTATCAGCAAGGTTTCGCGCTGCCGCGGTTGCCCCGGCGCGGCTCCGGCGACCGCGCCGCACCGGCGCGCTACGGCATGTCCTGAATTTCGCCCTTCGATCTCCTCCGGCGCATCCAGAAGTACACGGGCAAGAAATAGAGCGCCGTGAAGTAGGCGATTAGCAGCGCCCAGAGCGACGCGGACTCGATCTCGATCCAGGCGAACCCGTAGGTCGCGTGCGCGCCCGTCGCATCGAACGGCGGCGCGCTCAGGATCGGGAAAGCGATAAGCCCGATCAGCATCGAGAGAAACGGCACCATGGTGGCGAGCACCGTCAAGATACCGAGACCGAGGCTGATGCCAAGCGCGCGAATTATCATCATGCCGCCCGGATAGCAGATTGCGTGCCGCCGCGTCCATTCCGCTTGTGTCGATACGCCGCGGAGCCGTTGCGAACCGGTGGCTCGATTGCTGTTTATTCGCCCCGGTAAGTGGTGTAATTTCCGCCTGTTACCTCCGGGAGGGAGGAAGGAAAAGAAACCGTGGCCAGGGGCTATGATTTCAGCGGCTTGAAGGTGCTGCTGATCGACGACAATCGCTTCATGGTGCAGCTGGTGACGCAAATGCTGCACGCCATGGGGGT
>JASLSL010000147.1 GCA_030743445.1 Alphaproteobacteria bacterium | reverse complement strand
CGCTGGTTAAAATTGATGTTGATGAAGCCGGGGGGCCCGCGGCAGTAGCACAGCTCATTCGGCAAGTGTGGCACTTACCACCTGGGCCAATTGACAATTTGACTGAAGCAGCTGAGCGCGCGGGTATATTGGTTATTTGGTGTGACCTCGTCTCTGGAATCGACGGCGTGACAATGTGGGTTCGTGATATACCACCATGCATATTTTTGAATAGGAATGCTCCAGCAGATCGGATGAGAGCATCGTTGGCCCATGAAATTGGTCATGTGGTCATGCACCAAATTCCAACCGATGAAATTGAGGACGAAGCGAACGCCTTCGCCGCCGAACTACTTGCGCCGCAAAGTGAAATGACAAGAGAATTTATTGGGCGGCTCACGCTGGAAAAGCTTGCGCGTATGAAAGCCTATTGGCGGGTTTCAATGCAATTCTTGCTTTATCGGGCACATGCGTTGGGGTGCATTACAAAAAACCAGAGCCAATATCTTTGGAAACAAATCAGTTGGCATGGTTGGCGAACTCGGGAACCGGAAGAAACCGAGTTCGCGCACGAAAAGCCAAACTTGTTTCCTCATGTTGTAAAATTACATTCTGAGGATTTGAAATACGAAATCGAGGATTTTGTAAGACTCTTGCACACCAACCCAAATGATCTTCGCTATTTTTATGATTTAGTGACATCCGATCATTCTGTCCATCACCTGAGAATTATAAAATGAGCAAAATGCTTGATGGCTAAACAATTTTTCCATACCCCATTATCTGAACAAATTAACCCTAGATAAGCGCGTCCAAATCCTCTCTATGCTTTACGAGGGCTCTTCCATGCGGTCGATAAGCCGCGTGGTAGACGTTTCGAAAAATACTGTTAGGAAATTGCGGGTCGATGTCAGTTTGCCTGCGCGCGCTTTCATGACGAGAATGCGGGCAGTGTCATGGCCCGGCACGTTCGATGCGATGAAATAACGGAGAACTAACGATGCCGTACTACAATCTTTTAGTTGTAAAAGAAAATCGGACCTTGGCGACGGCGGCTAGGGACCGCGACAACGCCCTGGCGATCTTCGGAAAGGAACTTGGTCAACGTCTCACGCTAAAAGACCAGGACCTCCCAGCTTCCTACATGCTTGATGAATGGCACGAAAGCCCCCACTGGGTAAATCCAACCATTCCAGTCTTCGAGATTTCAAACTGACCCACTACTGAAAGATTGAACCAGATGCCAAGATGGACGACTAGTATTGAGGAGATTGAAGTCGATTTCCTTGACGTTACAAATTTCGAGCCGCTCTAAAATTTCAAACTGAATCCACACCCGTAATCTCCGACATCGCTTGCGAACACGCAACGGGCTCGGCACCATGGGCCGAACGCGAGCAAAGAAGCACAGGGAGGGCGCGGCCCGATGGCGTGGCGGATCGGTGTCGATATCGGCGGAACCTTTACCGACGTCGCCTTGGTCGACGACGCGACCGGCGCGATCGGCATCGCCAAGACGCCGACGACGCCGCGCGATTTCGGCCGCGGCGTGATCCGCGCCCTGGAGCACGCGATCGAGAGCCACGGCGTGCCGCCCGGCGACGTGACGCTGCTGTCGCACGCAACCACGGTGGTGACCAACGCGGTGCTGGAGGAGACCGGCGCGCGCACCGCGCTGATATCGACCCGCGGCTTCCGCGACATATTGGAATTGCGCCGCTCGTCGCGGGGCGATCTCTACGACCTGTTCCAGGACCCGCCGCAGGTGCTGGTGCCGCGCCACCGGCGGCTCGAGATCACCGAGCGCATCGACGCCCAGGGCGAAGTGGTCATCCCGCTGGCCGAGGACGAGATCGAGCCCCTGATCGCCGAGATCGAGCGATTGGAGGTCGAGGCGGTCGCGGTCTCGCTGCTGTTCTCGTTCCTCAACCATGCCCACGAGCGGGTGCTCGGCGAGCGCCTCCGCGCGGCGCTGCCCGACATCCCGGTGTTCCTATCCTCGGAGGTCCTGCCCGAGGTGCGCGAGTTCGAGCGCACCAGCACGGTGGCCGTGTGCGCCTACGTCGGCCCGATCCTCGCCTCCTATCTGCGTAGCCTGGAGGAGGCGACCGGCGGGCTCGGCCTGCCGCAGCTCCACGTCATGGGCTCGGCCGGCGGCGTGTTCGACGTCGAGGAGGCGCTCGAGATGCCGGCCGCCGTGGTCGAATCCGGCCCCGCCGCGGGCGTCATCGCGGCCGCCCTGATCGGCGAGCAGACCGGCCAGCCGAACCTGCTGTCGTTCGACATGGGCGGAACGACGGCGAAGGCGAGCCTGATCAAGGACGGCGAGATCGAGACCACGTCCGAGTACGAGGTCGGCGGCGGCGGCAGCCAGAACCGCTGGCTGCACGGCACCGGCCACCCGGTCCGCGTCCCGGTGATCGACTTGGCGGAGGTCAGTGCGGGCGGCGGCAGCATCGCCTGGCTCGACCCGGCGGGCTCGCTCCGGGTCGGCCCGCGCAGTGCGGGGGCGGAGCCGGGCCCGGTGTGCTACGGCCAGGGCGGCGAGGAGCCGACGGTGACCGACGCGGATCTGATCCTGGGCTATCTCGACGCCAGCTCGCTGCTCGGCGGCGACCTGCCGATCGACTATGGCGCCGCCGAGCGCGCCATCGAGGAGAAGATCGCCGAGCCGCTCGGCCAGACCGCCCAGGAGGCGGCTTCGGCCATCATCGACATCGTCAACAACGGCATGGCCGAGGCGCTGCGCATCGTCTCGGTCGAGCGCGGCCACGACCCGCGCGAGTTCGGCCTGGTCGCATTCGGCGGCGCCGGGCCGTTGCACGCGGCGGCACTCGCCGAGGAGCTCGAGGTGCCCGAGGTCATCGTGCCGCCGATTCCGGGCGGGTTCTCGGCCCTCGGCCTAGTCGGCACCGACATCCGGCGCGATTATGCCCGCACCCTCTACGCCCCGCTCGCCGAGCTCGCGCCGGAGACGATCGCCGAGGTGTGGGACGGGATGGCGGCCAACGCGCGCGGGATGCTGGCCAAGACCGGACTTTCGGAGGATGCCTGGGAGTTCGCGCGCTCGGCCGATTTGCGGTATTCGCGCCAGGCCTACGAGCTCAACGTCGCCGCCCCCGACGGGCCGGTCAACGGCGGCACCATCGCCGGCCTCGCCGAGGGCTACCACGTCAAGCACGAGCAGACCTATGGCCATATGAGCGCCGACGAGCCGGTCCACCTGGTGACCCTGCGCCTGACCGCGACCGGGCGGCTCGACCGGCTCGACCTGGCGCAGAGTGCCGCCGGCGCCGGCGACAGCGTCAAGGCGACCCGCGACGCCTGGTTCCGCCCGACCGGCGTGGTCGCCTGCCCGGTCCACGACCGCGACCGATTGGCGCCCGGGGCCAAGATCGACGGCCCGGCGATCGTCGAATCCCTCGACAGCACGATCGTCGTGCCGCCCGGTTGGCGGGCCCGGGTCGACGACCGCGGGTTCATTCGAATGGAGCGTGACGACGATGCCTGACACGACACCCAGCGACGACGGTCTGCGCACCGACCCGGCGACCTTCGAGGT
>JASLSL010000146.1 GCA_030743445.1 Alphaproteobacteria bacterium | reverse complement strand
GGATGCGTGTCGACCATGACTTCGACGATGGCGTCGCCGGCGGCACCCCCGCCCATCCCCGACATGCCCTGGCCCTTGAGCCGCAGAGCCTGGCCATCGGTCGTGCCGGGCGGGATCGTCACGTCGAGAGTCTTGCCGTCGTAGAGCTGGATGCGGCGCTTGACCCCCTTCGCCGCCGAGATGAAGTCGACCCGCACCGTGTAGCGCACGTCCTGGCCCTTGATCCGGGTGGTCCGGGTGCCGCCGCGTTGGCGGCCGCGGCCGAACAGGCCGGAGAACAGGTCTTCGACATTGGGGCCGCCGGCCCCGCCGAAGTTGAAGCCGAAGTCGCCGGCCTGGGTGTGGGCGCGGTGGAAGGCGTTCTCGTAACGCGGCGCGCCGTCGGCGTCGATCTCGCCGCGATCGAACTTGCCGCGCTTTTCCTTGTCGGACAGCACCTCGTTAGCCGCGGTCACTTCCTTGAAGCGCTGCTCGACGATCTTGTCGCCGGGATTGACGTCGGGATGCAGTTCCTTGGCGAGCTTGCGGTAGGCCCGCTTGATTTGGTCCTCGCTGGCATCCCCTTTGACGCCGAGTATCTCGTACGGGTTCTTCATGCGTAGAGCGACCCGATCGCAACCGACCGGGTCGCTGCCCCATTAATTGGCGAGTTACGCAGGTCCCAATTGGACGCGCTTATTTCACGATCTTCCAGCTGCCATCGGGCTGGCGGCAGGCGGTGCCGTAGGCTTCCTCGGTCTTGCCGCCGACCGTCACGGTCTGCCGGAACTCGCGGCAATACTTGCCGGAACGCTCCTGGTAGGCCGGTTGGGGCCGGATCGTACCGGAGTGGCCCGAATCGGGATTGCGCCACGCCACAGTCTGGCCCGAGGGTGCGGTCTCCAGCGTCCGTTGGGTCGTCCGCTGCATGGCCGCCTGATCCGCCCTGTCGAGCGACTTGCCGACCTCGCTGCCGGCCAATCCGCCGAGCAGCGCGCCGATCGCGACCGCGGCGAGTTGACCCTTGCCGCTGCCGATCTGCGAGCCCGCGAGCGCGCCGAGACCGGCGCCGGCCAAGGTTCCGAGGCCCTGCTTCTGGCCCACGCCCTGTTGGCACGCGCCAATCAAGAAAGCAGCCACAATGACCGGTGCAAACTTCCTAAGCATGGTTGTCCATCCTTTCCTTCATTGACACTGTGAACCGGTTCCCGACAAACCGGTTCGCGCGTTTTACATGCGTTGCAAATTCTTTTCTGACACTGATTATACAAGACATAAGTAGCTTTTTATCCGATTTAAACCGGCAATAGGGTAAATCCGGCGTGAACGCGGCGCAGTAACGGCGATCACAGGGCCATGACGGACAAGGAAACCACCGATCCTCTCGTACGATTCCTCGCCTGGTTCGAGGAAGCGAAGCAGAAGGAACCGACGCTGCCCGAGGCGATGTCCCTGGCGACGGTGGACGCGCAAGGCCGACCGTCCTCGCGCATGATCCTGCTCAAGGGCGCGGACGAGGCCGGATTCGTCTTCTACACCAACCTCGAGAGCCGCAAGTGCGAGGAACTCGCCGCCAACAGCCACGCGGCGCTGCTGTTCCACTGGAAATCCCTGGACCGGCAGGTGCGAATCGAGGGCCGCGTCGAGCCGGTCTCGGACGAGGAAGCCGACGCGTATTTCGCCACGCGGGACCGCGGCGCCCAGATCGGCGCCTGGGCGAGCGCCCAATCCCGCGTCCTGGAGGACCGGTTCGCGCTGGAAAAGAGTGTCGCGAAGCACACCGCCAAGTTCGGCGTCGGCAAGATCGCCCGCCCGCCGTTCTGGTCCGGGTATCGACTGGCGCCGGATCGCTTCGAGTTCTGGACCCAAGGCATGTTCCGCCTGCACGACCGGCTAGTCTACCGCCGCGACGGCGAGGGCTGGGTGACGGAACGTCTCTACCCATGATCGAGACCCCGGCAACCGTTCGGATCGACACGCCCGAGGCGGGGCGCCTCATGCGGCTCGCGACCTATGCGTCGGTCGCCGCGGCGCTGGTGCTGATCGTGGCCAAGACGGGCGCCTGGCTGGCAACCGATTCGATCGCCCTGTTGTCGAGCCTGGTCGACTCGTTGCTCGACGTCATCGCCTCGCTGGTGACGCTGGTCGCCGTGCGCCACGCGCTGTCGCCGGCCGACCGCGAGCACCGTTTCGGGCACGGCAAGGCCGAAGCCCTGGCCGCCCTGTCGCAGTCGGCCTTCGTCGTCGGCTCGGCGGTGCTGTTGTTGTTCGAGGCCGGCAAGCGCCTGCTGCAACCCAAGCCGGTCGAGGAGAGCGATATCGGCATCGCCGTCATGGTGTTCTCGATCGTCGTGACCCTGGCCCTCGTCACCCTGCAGAAGTGGGTGGTCAAGCGGTCCGGCTCGGTCGCGATCGCCGCCGATTCGCTGCACTACAAGGGCGACCTGCTGGTCAACATCGCGGTGATCGTGGCTCTCGTGCTGTCGACCAACTTCGGTTGGATCCTCGCCGATCCGTTGTTCGGGGTCGCGATCACCGGCTACATCATCTACAACGCGTGGCTGATCCTGAAGAGCTCGCTCGACATGCTGATGGACCGCGAGCTATCGGACGAGGACCGGCAGCGCATCCGTGACATCGCCGTCGCCCACGACGCGGTCGAGGAGGTTCACGATCTGCGCACGAGGCGGTCGGGCCAGACCTGCTTCATCCAGTTTCATCTCGAGCTCGACGGCGACATGCGGCTGATGCAGGCGCATGAGATCGCCGACGCGGTCGAGCTTGCGGTGCGCAAGGCCTTTCCCGGCGCCGAGGTGATCATCCACCAGGACCCGGCCGGGCTCGACGAGGGCCACGAACAATTCGCCTGAGCGCCTGCGGCGACCCGCCGCGTCGTAATCCATCGCGTGTGTGCCTAGCTAATACCAACATGCAACCCGGCGATATCACCCAGGACCAAGAACAGGTTATCGCTTTCCTCGCGGACCCGCGAACCCACGGCGGCGCCGAGGTCGAGCGGATCGACACCCACGCCGCCATGGTGTTCCTCGCCGGCAACAGGGCGATCAAGCTGAAACGCGCGGTGTGGTTCCCGTTCCTCGACTTCTCGACGGTCGATTTGCGGCGCTTGAACTGCGAGCGCGAGGTCGAACTCAACCGCCGCACCGCGCCCGACCTCTATCTCGGCGCGGTCGCCGTGACCCGCGAGGCCGGCGGCGGGCTGGCGCTCGGTGGTGAGGGCGAGCCGGTCGACTGGGTCGTGGCGATGAGCCGCTTCGACCAGGACGGCCTGTTCGACCGCATGGCCGAACGGGGAACCTTGAGCTTGGACCTGATGCTGGAGCTTGCCGACGAAATCGCCCGGTTTC
>JASLSL010000145.1 GCA_030743445.1 Alphaproteobacteria bacterium | reverse complement strand
TGCGCCAGCAGCGGGCCGCCTCGGCCTGGCTGTGGCGCAACGCCGCCGAGTTCGGCGCCGACCCGAACCGCATCCACATCTCGGGGCATTCGGCGGGTGGACATCTCGTGGCGATGCTGATGGCGACCGACTGGCCCGCCTTTGGCGACGACCTGCCGGTCGATCTGGTCAAATCCGGTATCGCGATCAGCGGCGTGTTCGAGCTCGAGCCCCTGCTCGGCGTTTCGATGAACAGCGATCTCCGCATGGACGAGGCCGAAGCGCTGGCCAACAGCCCGGCGCTGCTGTCGCCCGCGACCGACGCCCCGCTCGTGGTCTGTGCCGGCGCCGGCGAGCTCGGCGAGTTCACCCGTCAGTCGCGCGATTTCGCGGCGGACTGGAAGGCGAAAGGTGCCGCGGTCGAATATTTCGAACTGCCGGGCGCGGACCATTTCACCATCGTCGACGGCATGGCGAGCCCCGACGATCCGCTGACCCAAGTGATCCTGAAGCAGATGGACCTGGGCTAGCGTCTTCAATTTAGTTGGCCCCCCTCCCCCTAGCCCCCTCCCTCGTAGGGGAGGGGGGAAGTAGTCGCTTGCCGCAAAATTGTCCCCTCCCCCCTTGAGGGGGTGGGTTAGGGAGGGGGGTGACTAGCGCCGTCCGTTCGCGAGCTTGAGAGATTCCGGTATGGCGCGGAGCCGCGCCATGCCCCAAATGCCGACCACCGGCCCGATCGCCAGGAAGGCGAAGGCATAGCGCCAGCTGACCATCTCGACGAGCGGCGGGATCAAGTGGATGGTCGCCAAGGTCAGCAGGAACCCGGCCCCGGTCTGCACCGTCAGCATGGTGCCGATCAGCGAGGGGTCGGAGAGCTCGGCGACGCTGGCCGAGAACTGGGCCGAATCGGCGACGATCGCGAAGCCCCAGATCAGGCACAAACCGATGAGCAGGATCGGGCTGGCGCCGAACAGAAACCCGACCACGAGCGAGCAGGCGCCGCTCACCGCCATCGAGGCGATGGTAATCGTGGTCCGGCCGAGCCGGTCGGCCGCGAGCCCGGCCGCGATCGCGCCGATCGCCCCCATGCCGACCGCGCCGAAGGTGCCGAGCGACGCATATACGAGTGCGTCCTGGTCCACCATCGACAGCTTGAAGCTGGCATAGAGGAACACCCCGACCCAGACCCACATCGCATAGAGCTCCCACATATGGCCGAGATAGCCGAGGTTGGCGAACCGCAGCGACTTGATGCGCCAAGCCTGCAACGCGAGATGCGGGTCGAAGGGCGGCGACTTGCCGAGATTGGGGCCGATGCCGACGAACATGATCATCGCCGCCGCCGAATAGGCCGAGAGCGAGGCGGTGATCAGGGTCGCCTGCCAGTCGATCCCGGCGAGCGCGTTGAAGAGGTGCGGCACCGCCGAGCCCAGGGTGACCGCGCCGACCACCAACCCGACCAGCAGCCCCATGTCGCCCTTGGCCCAGGTCGTCACGATCTTCATGGCGACCGGATAGATCCCGGCCATGCAGGCGCCGGTGACGAAGCGCATCGCGATGACCACGGGCGAGCCGGGCTCGAACAGCAGGATCGCCGCGTTGGCGGTGGCGGCAATCACCGTGCTGATGGCGAAGAACCGCCGCATGTCGAGCCGGTCGGCGAGCCCCAATATGGCGCTGGCGAGGGTGCCGCAGACGAAGCCGATCTGGACCGCGCTCGAAAACAACGACGCGGTGAAGTCGTCGAGCCCTTCCTGCGATTTCAGCGCCGGCACCACGGCCGAGGCGGAAAACCACAGCGCCACCGCCGCGACGCCGGCCGCGGTCACCAGGATCAGCGACAGCGTGCGGCCGGCGGTCATGCGGCGGCGCTGTCCGGGTCGATGATTTTTTGGATCACGGGGTAGTATTGCTCGCTGTAGCCGGCCTCGATCGCCTGCTCCAGCAACTCCTTCACGTGTTTGGCGCCGGCCGCGTCGACGCCGAGCTCGTCCGCTAGCGCCAGGGCGTAGGTCAAATCCTTCAGGGCATAGGTCACCGGAAAGGCCTGCTCGGGGAAGTCGCCCGGGACCATGTGCTTGAGGCCGTGGCTGCGCAGCACGAAGCTGTCGGCCGAGCCCTTGGCCAGCGTCTCGAACAGCAATTGCCCGTCGACCCCGGCGCGCCGGCCGATCGCCAGCGCCTCGCCGATCGCGTTGACGATCTCCATCACGATCATGTTGTTCATCAGCTTCAGCACCTCGCCGGCGCCGACCTCGCCGCAATGGGTGATCTCGGTGCCCATGCACTCGAGGTAGGGGCGGATGCGGGCGACCACATGGTCGCTGCCGCCGACAGTGATGGCCAGCGTCCCGTCGTGGGCCGCCTGACGGGTCCGGGCGACCGGCGCGTCGGCGAAATCGACCCCGTGCCGGGCGAAGGCTTCGGCCAGCTCGCGCGACAGGCCCGGCGGCACCGAGGAGGTGTCGACCACGGTCTGGCCCTCGCGGCAGTGCTCCAGCACCCCGCCGGGCTCGAGACAGACGGCGCGAACCTGGGGCTCGCCCGGCAAGGAGAGGAAAATGATGTCGGCCGTCGCCGCCACGCCGGCGATCGACTCGCCGTTGTCCACACCATGCTCGGCGAGGGCCACGATCGGCTCCTGGCGGATATCGTAGGCGACGACCGGTTCGTTCGATTTCTCGGCGAGATTGCGGCACATCGGCACGCCCATCACGCCGAGGCCGATGAAACCCAGGGTCTGGTTCTCGCTCATGTCGGCCCCTCCTTTGGAAGCGGCAGCAAAACGGGGCTTGCATCCTGTCCGGGTTTTCCCCGACCCTCAAGGGGCGGGCGGGCGAAAGTGGCTCGGCCGGTAGACAAAAACGTCGAAACACGAGGGGCGAGCATCGACATCGAACCCTATGAGGTCTACGCGATCCGCTACGCGCGGCGCGACGCCAACCGGCTCGAGCACTTCCTGCTGCGCGACCCGCACGACGGGCCGATGGCGATGGACTATTTCGTCTGGGCGATCGTTGGCGGCGGGGGACGCGGCCGGACCTTCGTGATGGACGCGGGATTCGGCGAAGAGGAAGCCGTTACCCGCAAGCGCGAATACATCCGCCGGCCGGCCGACGGTTTGCGTATGATCGGGATCGAGGCGGCGGCGGTCGAGGAGCTGATCGTCAGCCACCTGCACTACGACCATATCGGCACCTGGGACGACTTCCCGCGCGCCCGCCTCCACCTGCAGGAGCGCGAGATGCACTTCGCGACCGGGTCGCATATGTGCCGGCCGCTGCTGCGTCACTCGTTCACCATCGACCATATCGAGGGCGTGGTGCGCGCGCTCTACGACGACCGCATGAACTTCATCCATGGCGAGGCCGAAATCGCGCCCGGCATCTCGCTGCACCATGTCGGCGGGCACACCGCGGGGCTGCAGGTAGCGCGCGTGTGGACCCGGCGCGGCTGGCTGGTGCTCGCCGCCGACGCCAGCCATTTCTACGAGAATTTCGAGCAGGTGGCGCCCTACAAGACCGTCTTCCACGTCGGCGACATGCTGGCGGGCTACGGCAAGCTGCGCGAGCTCGCGGACGCGCCCGACGCGATCATCCCCGGGCACGACCCGCTGGTGATGCAGCGCTATCCCGCGCCATCGAAGGAGTTGGAAGGGATCGTCGTCCGGCTCGACGCCGATCCCCAAGGTTGAGTAAACGAGGGAGGAACCGACACATGACCGACCTGCCGGAGTACGAGGTCTACGCCATCAAGTACGGCGACCATCACCGCAACAAGAGCGAGAACTTCATCTTCAAGGATCCGCACGACGGGCCGATGCCGATCGATTTCTTCATCTGGGCGATCGTCGGAGGCGGCAAGACCTACGTCGTCGATGTCGGTTTCGAGTACGAGGACGCCAAGCGCCGCGAGCGCAATCTCACCCGGCTGCCATCCGAAGGGCTGCAGATGATCGACATCGACCCGGCCAAGGTCGAGGATCTGATCGTCACCCATATGCACTACGATCATTGCGGCGATCTCTCGAATTTCCCCAACGCGCGGATCCACCTGCAGGAGCGCGAGATGGCCTACGCCACCGGGCGCAACATGTGCCACGGGCCGATCCGCCACGCCTTCAACGTTGATTACGTGGTCGATCTGGTGCGCGCGGTCTACGACGACCGGGTCAATTTCATCGACGGGGCCCAAGAGATCGCCCCCGGCATTTCGGTCCACCACATCGGCGGCCACACCGACGGCATCCAGTCGGTCCGGGTCCACACCCGCAAGGGCTGGATGGTGCTGGCCTCGGATGCGACCCACTTCTACGCCAACATCGCGATCCCCAATCCGTTCCCGATCGTCTA
The DNA here is from genome assembly GCA_030743445.1 of Alphaproteobacteria bacterium. Taxonomy (GTDB): domain Bacteria; phylum Pseudomonadota; class Alphaproteobacteria; order UBA8366; family UBA8366; genus JASLSL01. The sequence goes on along the minus strand of JASLSL010000145.1, from coordinate 3,348 downwards.
CAGCGTCGGCGAGATGCTGGCCGGCTACGACAAGCTGCGCGAGCTTGCCGGCGGCGAGGAGGACAAGATCATCCCGGGCCACGACCCGCAGAAGTTCAACATGTTCCCGGCGGCCTCCAAGAAGCTAGAGGGCGCCGTGCTGCGGCTCGACGCCGACCCGATCGGCGACCTCGACGAAGTCTGGCTGAGAACGTGACCACGCCACCCGAATACGAGGTCTATGCGATCAAGTACGCCAGCCGCGAGCAGGCGCGGAGCGCACACTTCATCTTCGACGACCCGCATGACGGGCCCTTGGCGATGGACTACTACGTCTGGGCGATCGTTGGCGCCGGGGGCACCGGGGGCGCCGGGCGGCGGATCGTGGTCGATCTCGGCTACGACCGACGTTTCGCGCGGCAGAGCCGGCACCTGCTGCGGACCCCGGCGGAAGGGCTGCAGTTGCTCGGCGTGGATCCCCTGGCGGTCGACGATGTGATCGTCACCCACCTGCACTACGACCATTGCGGCAGCCTGCCGGATTTTGCCAAATCCCGGATCCACATCCAGGATCGCGAGATGGTTTTCGCGACCGGCCGGTTCCTCAAATGGAAGGCGTTCCGCTATGGCAATTTCGTCGAATACACCGTCGATTTCGTCCGCGCTATATATGACCAGCGGGTCGACTTCGTCGATGGCGACGCCGAGCTCGCCCCCGGCGTCAGCGTCCACCACCTCGGCGGCCATACCGATGGACTGCAGATGGTGCGGGTCTGGACCCGCCGGGGCTGGCTGGTGCTGGCCTCCGACGCCGCCCATCTCTATGCCAACATGGAGATTCCCAACCCCTATCCGGCGGTCTTTCACGTCGGCGATATGCTGGACGGCTTCAACACCCTCTATCGCCTGGCCGACGCGCCCGAGAACGTGATCCCGGGCCACGACCCGCTGGTGATGCAGCGCTATCCCGCACCCTCGGCCGAGCTCGAGGGCATCGTCGCGCGGCTCGACGCCGACCCAATTTAATGGGGACTGTCCCCATTTTATAACTTACTGAAAACAAACAATACTCAATTCAACACATGAAATCTTTGAATAAAGAATTATTGTATTTCAATGCTTTATGAAATGGGGACAGTCCCCATTGATTGACTCGACCCGGTCGCCTAATCGATTGCAATGAAGCGCGAATGGGCATATATCTCCCGCCATACTACGTCGGGGTATCGCAGTCTCCCGGCGACCCAAGGCAAACGCTTTGCCCAAGCACTGCTCGAACCTCTGTCAAAGGAGGATTGAGCGAATGGGCGACTCCCAAAACTCAATTACCGCAGACCGACTCGACCAACTTATCGGCACATCCGAGTGCCCGGTCATCGTCGACGTGCGCCGCCGACCGGCGTTCGACGAGTCCGACCGGACGATCGCCGGCGCCGAGTGGCGCGATCACGAACGCGCGGCCGACTGGGCCGCCGACCTGCCGGACGGCGCCGCCGTCGTCGTTTACTGCGTCCACGGCCACCAAGTCAGCCAGGGCGCCGCCGCGGCGTTGCGGTCGGCCGGCCTCGACGCGGTTTTCCTGGAAGGCGGCATCGAGGGCTTCATCGAGGCCGGCGGCGAAACGGCGGCGAAATGAGCGCTGAGAGCGGGCCGTCGCACGGGATCAGTCTCGGCGACGCCTTCCGCGTCTGGGTTCGGATCAGCCTGCTGAGCTTCGGCGGGCCGGCCGGCCAGATCGCGGTGATGCACCGGATCCTGGTCGACGAGACCCGCTGGATCAGCGAGAGCCGGTTCCTGCATGCCCTGAACTACTGCATGCTGCTGCCGGGCCCGGAAGCGCAACAGCTTGCGACCTATATCGGCTGGCTGCTGCATCGAACACTCGGCGGGTTGATCGCCGGAATCCTGTTTGTCCTGCCGGGCGCGGTGGTGATCCTCGGGCTCAGTATCCTTTACGCCGGGTTCCAGGAGCTCAGTTTCGTCGAGGCGCTGTTTTTCGGCATCAAGGCGGCGGTGCTGGCGGTGGTGATCGAGGCGGTGCTGCGCATCGGCAGGCGGGCGCTCAAGAACGCTGCGATGTACACGATCGCCGCCGCTGCCTTTATCGGCATTTTCTTCCTCGCCATTCCATTCCCGATCATCGTCGCTGCGGCGGCGGCGGTCGGCGTGATCGGCAACCGGCTGAGCCCGGCATACTTCGCCGTCGGCTCGGGCCACGAGGCGGACAGCGGCGCCGAGGACGGGTCGCCGGCGGTCGACGCGGCGCTTGAGGACGACGTATCGGACCACACCAGGCCGTCGGCGGGCCGGTCGGTGCGGGTCCTGGCGATTTGCCTGACCCTTTGGTTGGGGCCGCTGATCGCGTTGTTCGCGGTGCTGGGCCCGACCCACGTCTATCTCCAGGAAGGGCTGTTCTTCAGCAAGATGGCGGTCGTCACCTTCGGCGGCGCCTATGCGGTCCTGGCCTATGTCGCCCAGCAGGCGGTCGACAATTACGGCTGGCTGGCACCCGGTGAAATGCTCGACGGCCTGGGCATGGCCGAGACCACGCCGGGGCCGCTGATCATGGTCGTCCAGTTCGTCGGTTTCATGGGCGCCTACCGCAATCCCGGCATGCTCGACCCAATGACCGCGGGCATTCTCGGCGCCATGCTGACGACCTGGGTCACCTTCGTGCCGTGCTTCCTGTGGATCTTCCTCGGCGCGCCCTACATCGAGGCGTTGCGCGGCAACCGGGCGCTGGCGGCGGCGCTTTCGGCGATCACCGCCGCGGTCGTGGGCGTGGTCCTCAACCTCGCGGTCTGGTTTGCGCTCCACGTGGTATTCGGCGAGGTCGAGGAGGACGCCGCCGGCGCCGTTCGCCTGTTCATCCCGGTCTGGAGCACCATCGACTGGGCCGCCCTGGCGATCGCGGCCGGCGCGCTGGTCGCCATGCTGCGGTTCAAGGTCGGCATGATCGCGACCCTGTTCGTCAGCGCGGCACTCGGCATGGTCTATTTCTATACCGTTGCGTGACCCGAGGGCGCCTCGCGAGCCCGTAAAATGGGGACTGTCCCCATTTCATAAGTTATTGAAACACAATGATTCCCTATTCAACGTTGCAACAGCACTGAAATAAGAGTTGTTTATTCCCAGTGAGTTATCAAATGGGGACAGTCCCCATTTATGTGAGCTCGCGAGCGGCCTTGCGTCCGGCCCGGTTAGGCATTACGTCCTAGGCCTAGGCAGTCGAACCAAGCGGATTGGACGACAATGGCAGAGCATCACCACGCCAAGGTCCTGATCGTCGGCTCCGGCCCGGCGGGCTACACCGCGGCGATCTATGCCGCGCGCGCCAGCCTGGAGCCGACCGTCGTCGCCGGGCTCGAG
>JASLSL010000144.1 GCA_030743445.1 Alphaproteobacteria bacterium | reverse complement strand
CGCGGGCGGTGGCTCGATCGCCTGGTTCGACCGCGACGGGCTGCTGAAGGTCGGCCCGGCGAGTGCGGGGGCGGAGCCGGGACCCGCGTGTTACGGCCACGGCGGCGCAGAGCCGACGGTGACCGACGCCAATCTGGTCCTGGGACGGCTCTCGCCCAAGGGCCTCCTCGGCGGCGCCATGGCGCTGGAGGCGGCGGCGGCCGAGGCGGCGTTGGCGCCGATCGCCGACCGGCTCGGCTACGGGGTCGAGCGTACCGCCCACGGCATGATCGGTATCGTCGTCGCCAACATGGTGCGGGCGATCCGCGTCGTCTCGATCGAGCGCGGCCACGACCCGCGCGACTACGCGCTGATGGCGCTCGGCGGGGCGGGACCGCTGCACGCCGCCGACGTCGCGGTCGAGCTCGGCATCTCCGAGATCATCGTGCCGCCGGCGCCCGGCATCCTCTGCGCCCAGGGACTGGTGGTCTCGGACCTCAAGGAGGATTTCGTCGCCACCGCGCACACACCGCTCGACGACGGCGGCATCGTCTCCGCCGTGCCGCACGTCCAGGCGTTGCTCGATGCGGCCGAGGCGTGGTTCGCCCAGGAGGCGGTCGCCGCCGGTCGGCGCGCCCTGCGCCTCGCCTTCGATATGCGCTACGTCGGCCAGAACTTCGAGCTTCCGGTCCCGGTCGGCGACGAAGACTCCCTCAAGGACCCGTCGGGCGCGATCCGCGCCGACGATCTGCGCCGCGCCTTCTTCGAGGCCCACGAGCGGAGCTACGGCTTCCACAATCCGGACGACGCGGTGGAGATCGTGAACTACCGGCTCACGGCACTCGGCCGGCTCGACCGGCCAAGCGCACCCACTTTAAGGAAGTCGAAGGGCGCACCCGACCCGGTCGAGATCCGGGCCGTCTGGTTCACGCCGCAAGCGCCGGCCGAGACCCCGGTCTACGACCGTTCCGCCCTTGCCCCCGGGCACGAGATCGCCGGCCCGGCGGTGGTCGAACAGCTCGATTCGACGACCCTGGTCCGCCCGGGCGACATTGCACGGGTCGATCCTACGCTGAGCTTGATCATCGAGGTGAACCATGGCCAAGGCTAAAGGGGAAACCGGCGGGCTCGACCCGGTCACCCTCGAGATCCTATTCAACGCGTTGCGCTCGGTCACCGACGAGACCTTCATCGCGCTGACCAAGAGCGCCTATTCGACCAACATCAAGGAGCGGCGCGACCACTCGACCGCGATCTGCGATCCCCCGGGCCGACTGATCGTCCAGGCCGAGAACTCGCTGCCGATCCACCTCGCCTCGATGACCGGGCTGATGCAGGCGTTGTTGGCCAAGTTCCCGGCGGGCGACATCCGCGAGGGCGATCTGTTCGTCGCCAATGACCCGCACGTCGCCGGCGGCACCCACCTGCCCGACATCAACCTGGCGATGCCGGTATTCCTGGAGGGCAAGCTCGCCGCCTTCGTCTGCAACATTGCCCATCACGCCGACGTCGGCGGCATGGCGCCGGGCTCGATGGCGGGCGGCATGTCGGAAATCTACCAGGAGGGCCTGCGCATCCCGGTCGTGAAACTGTTCCGCAAAGGCGAGCTGCAGGAGGATTTGTTCGCGGTCCTGCTGCTCAACGTGCGCCTGCCCGAGGAACGGCGCGGCGACTACTACGCCCAGATCGCGGCCTGCCGGCTCGGCGCCCGGCGACTGCTGGAAATCGCCGAACGCCACTCCCCGGCCGAGCTCGCCGCCGCCTACGGCGAGATCGTCTCGCGCACCGAACGGCGCATGCGCGACGCGGTCCGCGACATCACCGACGGGAAGTACAGCTTCGAGGACGTGATGGACGACGACGGGCTCGGTGCCGTCGACATCCCGATCAAGCTCGAGATCACGGTCGAGGGCGAGCGCATCCACTTCGACTTCGCCGGCACGTCGCCCCAGGTCAGGGGCAACATCAACGTGACCCTGAATGCGACCCAGGCCGCGGTCGCCTATTCGCTGAAGGCGATGCTCGACCCCGAGATACCGAACAACCACGGCGTCCTCGATGTCTGCGAGATTTCAGTCGAGAAGGGCTCGCTCTTGCACTGCGTGGCGCCGGCGCCGGTCGCGGCGCGCGCCCACACCAGCCAACGCATCATCGACGTGGTGCTGGGCGCGCTCTCGCCTGCCCTGCCCGAGGCCGCGGTGGGTGCGGCCAACGGCGCCAACACGACGGCCGTGTTCTCGGGCATCGACCCGGCGACCGGCCAGGGCTACCTCTATTTGGAGACCCTCGGCGGCGGCTTCGGCGGGCGCAACGACCGCGACGGCACCGACGGCGTCCAGGTCCATATCACCAACACCTCGAACCTGCCGGTCGAGGTGATCGAGAGCGAATATCCATTGCGGGTCGAGAGCTACGGCCTGATCGAGGATTCCGGAGGTGCGGGCGAGTATCGCGGCGGCATGGGCATTCGCCGAGTGATCGGTCCGGTCGGCCACACCTGCACCTTCAACGGGGCGGGCGAACGCTTCAGCCACCGGCCCTGGGGCGTGTTCGGCGGCGCGTCCGGCGGCTCCGGCCGGTTCCTGCATGTACGGGACGGCGGCGGCGAGACCGAGCTCGAGATCAAGCCGGCCGGGATCGAACTCGCGGCCGGCGAGAAGGTCGTGGTCGAGACCCCGGGGGCCGGCGGCTACGGCGACCCGAAGCAGCGCTCGGCCGAGGCGATCGAGCACGACCGCGCCAGCGGCAAGTTCAGTGACGAATATGTGAAGCGCAATTACCGCGGCGACGGTTAGGGGACGCTCACCCCTCCCCATGCTCCGGCCGCCAATGGGTCGGATGCGGCTCGTCGAAATCCTCCAGGACGCAGGCCAGCTTCTCGACCTCGAGCCGGATCGCGCCGCCGCCGGCGAAATGCAGCGCCACCGCGCCCTCGTCGCACACCACGGTCAGGAGATCGAGGAACCGGCCGCGGTCCCGGACGTCGATGTCGCGGAACTGGGCCTTGGTCACGGCCGAGAAGCGCAGGCCGGACGTCACCCGTTCGCCGGCGTCCGCCCCTTCCTCCCAGCGGTAGCGGTTGATCGCCAGGACGAAGCACTGCTCGTCGGCGAGATAGGCGATGTCGCCGAGCGGCACGATCGCGTCCTGCACCATGGCGGAGATCACCGAGAGGTCCTCGACGTCGCCGGCGAACAGTTTGAGCGGCCTCGGCGCCGCGTCGTCGGCGCCCGACATCAGCCTATATCCCGCTCGATCTCGGCGCCGCAGGCCGCGAGCTTCTCCTCGAAACGCTCGTAGCCGCGGTCGAGGTGGTAGATGCGGCTGACCAATGTCTCGCCCTCGGCGGCGAGCCCGGCGAGCACCAGCGAGACCGAGGCGCGCAGGTCGGTCGCCATCACCGGCGCGCCCTTGAGGCGCTCGACCCCGCGGACCACGGCAGCACCACCATCGAGCCTGATGTCGGCCCCCATGCGCGAGAGCTCCGGCACGTGCATGAAGCGGTTCTCGAAGATCGTCTCGGTGATCTTGGCTTCGCCATGGGCGGTCGCCATCAGCGCCATCCATTGGGCCTGCAAATCGGTCGGGAATCCGGGATAGGGCTCGGTCGTCATATCGACGCACTCGATCCGGCCATTGCGCGCCGCGACCCGGACCCCGCCCTCGGTTTCCTCGACATCGACGCCGGTCGCCAGCAGGGCCTGCCGCAGCGCCCCGATCAACCCGATATCGGCGCCCTGGAGCTCGATATTGCCGCCGGTGATCGCCGCCGCGATGGCGTAGGTGCCGATCTCGATTCGGTCGGGCAAGACGGCGTGTTCCGCGCCGCCAAGCTTTTCCACGCCTTGAATGACGATCTCCTTGCCGCCGGCGCCCTCGATCTCCGCCCCCATCGCCGAGAGGCACTTGGCGAGGTCGACGATCTCGGGCTCGCGGGCGGCGTTGACCAAGCGCGTCTCTCCCTTCGCCAAGGTCGCCGCCAACATCAGATCCTCGGTCGCCCCGACCGAAACCGTGGGAAAGACGATCTCGGCGCCGACAAGACCCTTGGGTGCGGTCGCGTGGATGTAGCCGTCCTCCAAGGCGATTTCGGCGCCGAGCCGTTTCATGCCCTCGAGGTGCAGGTCGATCGGCCGGGTGCCGATGGCGCAACCGCCGGGCTGCGAGACCCGCGCCTCGCCGCAACGCGCCAGCAACGGCCCCAGCACCAGCACGCTCGCCCGCATCTTGCGGACCAGGTCGTAAGGCGCGGTGGTGTCGGCGATTTCGCGCGCCGAAAGCTCGAGCGTGCGGCCGTGGCGCATCCCGTTCTCGCCATTGACGCCGACCTCGACGCCGAGTTGGACCAGCAGATTGGCCATCGTCGTGATGTCGGCGAGGTAGGGCACGTTGGAGAGCGCCAGGGTCTCGCCGGTCAGCAGGCTCGCCGCCATCAGCGGCAGGGTCGCGTTCTTGGCGCCGCCGATCTGGATCGCGCCTTCGAGCCGGTGGCCGCCACGGATACAGATTTGGTCGAGCCCGCCGCGCCGTCCCCCGGACCGGTCGATTGTGGCGCCGGCGGCGCTGTCGGGCGGGGAGACGGGATCGGCGCTCATAGCTTCGGCAGGGTGACGCCGCGCTGCTTCTGATACTTGCCGCCGCGGTCGGCGTAGGAGGTCTCGCAGACCCCGTCGGCCTTGAGGAACAGGAACTGGCAGGCGCCCTCGTTGGCGTAGACCTTGGCGGGCAGCGGCGTGGTGTTGGAGAATTCGAGCGTCACGTGACCTTCCCATTCGGGCTCGAGCGGCGTCACGTTGACGATGATCCCGCAGCGCGCGTAGGTCGACTTGCCAAGGCAGATCACCAGCATGTCTCGCGGGATGCGGAAGTACTCGACCGTGCGGGCGAGCGCGAAGCTGTTCGGCGGAATGATGCAGACGTCGTTCTGGCGCTCGACGAAGCTCTCGTCGGAGAATGCCTTGGGGTCGACCATCGCGTTGAAGACGTTGGTGAAGACCTTGAATTCGTCCGACACCCGGGCGTCGTAGCCGTAGGACGAGAGCCCGAAGGAAATCGTCCCCTCGCGCTTCTGCTCGTCGACGAAGGGCTCGATCATGCCGTGCTGGGTCGCCATGTCGCGAATCCAGTAGTCGGGCATGATCGGCATGGAAAACCTCGTCGCAAGATCGCTCGCCAAGGCGCGGCGCGCCCGGACCGATGTCGGGTTTTGTAATCGACAAATGAGGCGATCACAAGGCCGGCCTGGGGCGACCCCTGTGCGATAACCGGGCGGCCCCCGGGTATGACCGCTGCCTTATTTGTCGGGGCCTTCCCCTTCTCCTTGCGCGTCCGAGCGCGCGCGTTGCTGCGCCTTGCGTTTCAACAGGTTGCCGCGCAGCAGCTCGCCCCGGCGCTTGGTCGCGCGGCGCTTCCTCTCCGCACCCTTGGCGCTAACCTTGGGCCGTGGCTTAAGGGGTCGCTTGGCCAATTCGGGTCTCCCGAGTCGGGGAGGAGTTTAATGGTTGAGGCCGCGACTGGTAAGAGGCAAGCTCGTGGGCAGCGATCGCGGAGTCATATATTTAAAATTGTATTTTCTTTGATATAATAGATATTAAATTGCATGGTCGCCACGATCAGGCGCGGCCCGGAAAGCACGGCAAGGCCGGCGACGCGAAACATGACCAACGAGTTGACACGGCAATTCTTCCCGATCGAGGCGGTCCGCTCGCGTGAGGCGGGCACGCCCCTTGGCGAGCTTTACGAATTTTGGCATGGGCTGCAGAGGGTCAAGGAGGGCGCCCTGCCGCGCGATTTCGAATTCCTGCCGGCGACCAAGGTCGGGCGCGCCATGGACTTCATGATCGCCATGGATGTCTCGGCCGACGATCCGGCGGCCTACCGCACCCTCTCGGTCGGCGAGCGGGCCGGGATCTATCCGAGCTGCGTTCCGGGTGCGGCGATCGGCGCGCCGAAGGCCGCCGACGAGGGCGACCTGTTGATCGATTTGCTGTGGTGCAAGGCCAACCGCGAGCCGTTCTACTGCGAGGCCGAATACCTGATCGGCGACCGGGTGCGGCACATCGTGACGCTGCTCTTGCCGGTGACCGACGAAGCGGGCAACATCGAGCGGATCTACGCGGCATTCCGGCTGGTCGGAGCACCGGCACGAACACGGGTGGAGTGAGCGGGAAAAATGTTTGGCGAGATAGAAAATCGGTTCGAGGTTGGAGAGAGTGACGAGCAGACCAGGATTTGGTTTGACATCGACCGTGCGCCGATTGACGAGCGTGGTTCGCCACTCGAATTTCTATTTCGGTACTGGCAGGAACAGCGGCTGATTACCGGTGGGTTGCCGCGGTTGGACACTTTCAAGCCGGAAGAAGCGGTGCCGGCTGACATCGCTGATTGCATCTATTATGTCGATGCCAGATCAGACAGTCCGTTTAACTATATTTTTGCGAACCACATACCGAGCCCGTTTCCGACCCACGGCAGCGACCTATCCGGAAAGCGCGTTAACGACTTTCCAAGCCTCATTCACCGCAGAGGGCTGGTTGCGGAATATTACTTCTGCGTAAGAAATCAGCAGCCGCGATACGACGAAATAGACCAGGTTTTGAATGGCTGGATTCGCCATTACCGTCGAATCTTGCTCCCTGTCGCCGATCGCGGCGGCCAAATCTCACGAATCTATTACGCGATTCGCCGCGTCTCGCCTTCCCGGCCGACTGTCGAGTCAGCCTCGTTCTCCGCGATCAACTGAGCCAGAATTTCGTCCCGACGGAACCAAACGAGGACGGTGTCATGATCGTCACCCCCGTAACCCGGGTGCGCGCCTCGTATGAAGACAGTGGCGTGCGGAAAGCCATACACGCCTAAGCCGAGGCGCTCCGCTTTTTCCGTGAGTTGGACGAAGCCGACATGCCAATCGGTATTGAACCACCGCACCGACAAAATTCGCAGGAACCGGGAGATGATCCCGCCGAGGCCCCGGCCCCGAAAATCTCCGTGAGCCCAAATCCCGCCTCCGAGGCCGACGCGGCCTCTAATATCGTTCACTTCGCGATCGACACAGACGTCCAACGGGTAGTGCCGGAGCACAGGCGCACGATCGCCAAAGAGCCTATGAGTTACCGCCTCGAAAGCGATATTTTCCGTCACCAGGACTCTGTAGACGCCGCAACCAACGACATCACCCGTTTGGCTAACGAGCTTGACCCAAAACGAGTTCGTTGCATCCAAATTGTTGAGATCAGGATCATGAGTCGCCGCAACTTCGGTTCCAACAGACAGCATGTGTCGCTTCCACCCGTGCAAGTCCGGGTCGACTTCGACCGTCAAACACAAATCCGGTTGCTCTAGATAGGCGAGCGTCCGGTCCACGAACGCCTGAATTTCGACGAACTCCCCGTCCGTTAACGATTTCATTGGAAATCTCCATTTTCCGTATGGCCGGCCAGGGCAGGACAATATTTCGCCTATCGGAGGTAGTATCCAAGTACGGCTTTTCAGATTTTGACGAATGACGCGAAAGTGGCGATATGAGCCGATCACACGACCATTGATATGAAAAATGAGATTTGCCGGAAGCGGGCCGAAGCGGTGACGAGAGCCCGTATTTGACTCCGAGTCATTCCATTGTCGTGCCGGTTGGGCCGCGCGTCCGGAAAATCGTACTTGGGTACGGCACACGATATTCCCAATTTGGGTAATTTAAGATTGTTTCCCGTATTGGGAAATGCTAGGTTTCCTCCGTGAAGAACATTATCGCCAAGCGGAGGTTGCGCGAGTTCTGGGAACGAGCCGGCCGCGCCGACAGCGAGCAACAATTGAGGGCCTGGCACCACTTCGCCAAGCGGGCCGGCTGGACGAGCCGGCAAGATGTAAAGAACGACTTCGGCAATGCCAGCATCATCGCCAACAACCGGGTCGTGTTTAACATTTGCGGGAACAAGTATCGGCTCGTCGTGGCCTTCAATTATCGCCATGGATTCGGATATGTCCGCTTTATCGGCACGCACGGCGAATACGACAAGATAGACGCAGCCACCATCTAAACACTGGCGAGGCACGCCATGCAGATCACCCCCATCACGGACGAGAAGACCTACAAAAGTGCGCTGAAGCGCATCGAGGAACTTTGGGACGCGAAGGCCGATACGCCGGAAGACGACGAACTTGTCGTTCTGG
>JASLSL010000143.1 GCA_030743445.1 Alphaproteobacteria bacterium | reverse complement strand
GACCGCATGCCTTTTGTCACCGAAGGCGAGAAGGGGCCGAAGTGGGTCAGCAAGAACGGCGGCGAGTTCGGCCTGGTCAACGGCATGGGCTCGGCCGGGCGCGAATACGTGCCGGGCGTGATCCATCGCTCGGACCGGATGGCCTCGACCGGGCTCTACGAGGACGGCAAGAAGGGCATTCGCAGGCTCACCGATCCCGATTTGCGGATCAAGGACCAGGACCGCGACGGTGTCCAGGCCGAGGTTCTGTTCGGGATTCTGGGTGCCACCGGGCGGCTCAACGATCTCGAAGCCTCGATCGAGATGATGACGATCTACAACGACTGGCTCGCCGAGTTTTGCGAAACCCATCCGGAGCGTTTCGCCGGCCTCGCTTCGATCCCGTGCCAGGACGTCCCGGCCGCGGTCGCCGAGATCGAGCGCATCGCCAAGCGCGGCGCGGTGCGCGGCGTCGAAATCGCCAACGATCACAGCATGTTGCCACTCTTTCACCCGGACTGGAACCCGATGTGGGCGGCGGCGAACGAGGCCAAGCTGCCGGTCCACTTCCACACCATCGGCCCACCCAGGCCCGACTGGTCGAGCTACGAGCCGATGCAGCAGCGCCAGGCCTTCGCGGTCCATATCACCAGCTTCCAGATGGCGATGGCGAAGATCCTGATGGAGATCGTCTTCGGCGGCGTGCTCGAGGCCTATCCCGACCTCAAGATCGTCATCGCCGAGTCCGGCATCGGCTGGATCCCCTATGTACTGGACCATATGGACCTGGAGTGGGAAGACCAGTTCAAGGACCTGACGCTCAAGATGAAGCCGTCGGATTACTGGCGGCGCCAGTGCAAGGCGACCTACCAGACCGACCGGGTCGGGGCGCGGCTGCTCGACATGATCGGCGAGGAAAACGTGATGTGGGGTTCGGACTTCCCGCATCCGGACGGCGTGTGGCCGGACTCCCAGAAGTTCATCCAAAACGAGCTCGGTTACCTCGACGAGGAGACCCGGCGCAAGGTGATCTGCACCAACGCGGCCGAGCTTTACGGCTTCGCCGCGTAACCGCGGAGAGAGGACGGGCGGCGAACGCCCGCGCCCTCCGTGAGAGGAGACAGGCATGAAGGCATCGAAGCGTATTGCATCGGTCGGCCCCGCCTTTGCCGTCGTCGCCCTTCTGTTGGCGAGCGCGCCCGCGACGGCCGAGGTCGGCATCAACATCGGCGTGTTGACCTGCAAGACCATCAAGGGCACGCGCAGCAATTTCCTGATCCATTCCTCGGTCGAGATGAACTGCACTTTCACGACACCGAGCGGAGCGGAGAAATATCGGGCAAAGAGCGGCATCGCCATCGGCATCGACCTCAACTGGAACCGGGTCGAGGAAATTTCCTTCGCGGTGCTGTCGGGCGCGATCGAGGCGGGGATCGGCAAGTATGCGCTCGCTGGTCGCTACTACGGCGGCAAGGCGTCGGTCACCGCCGGCGTCGGCGCCGGGGCGGCGGGCTTGATCGGCGGCGGATCGAAGAATTTTTCGCTCCAGCCCCTCGGGCTCGAGACCAGCACCGGCCTCGGCCTTTCCGGCGGGCTCGGCTATCTCGACCTGGCGCCCGATCCGAGCGCCAAGTAGCGGGCGGCTCCGGCAGGGCATCGAGTTGCCGGCGCGGCCCGGCCCACTAGATTAGTGGCAGGGCCGCGGCGCGGCATAACGGCAAGAGGGAGAAGGACATGGCGATTGCGACTTTCGGGGCCGGGTGCTTCTGGGGCGTCGAGGCGGCGTTCCGCCAGATCGAAGGCGTGACCTCGACCGCCGTCGGCTACGCCGGCGGGACGACGTCCAATCCAACCTACGAGCAGGTCTGCGGCGGTCAGACCGGCCATGCCGAGGTGGTCCGGGTCGAATACGATCCGGACACGGTGTCCCTGGAGGACCTGCTCGAGGCGTTCTGGAACTGCCACGACCCGACCCAGGTCAACCGCCAGGGCCCGGACGTGGGGACCCAGTACCGCACCGCGATCTTCACCCACGACGACGAGCAGAAGGTCGCGGCCGAGGCGTCCAAGGCGACGCTGGAGGCGTCCGGCAAATACCGCCAGCCGATCGCGACCGAGATCGCGCCGGCGCCCGAGTTTTGGATGGCCGAGGACTACCACCAGCAGTATTTCGAGAAGATGAGCGGCGGCCAGCGCGTCCTGCACCGGCTGTTCACCGGGAGCTAAGGCGACTGCCGCAAAGTTAGACGGAGATATCGACGATCGTGCCGCGGCCGGAAGAATTCGCGCCGGCCGCCTTTTTCTTTTCGTCGTCGTCTTTCTCGGGGGCTTCGATCGACGGCCCCTTCCCCGCGTTCTCGATGCGGGACTCGATCTTCCTGTTGACCGAGGATATGGACGTGCCGTCGAACCCACTTATGGAAACGCCATCAACCATTGGCCATCCTTTCCCCAAAATCGATGGCTCTAGCGCGGAAAGCCGCGCAACGACGGCAGTATACCAGTGATCGGCGTTAATGGATACGCTATTCACGGTTAACGGATGCGACATTCAAGGAGATTGCCTATGCCGATCGCCACAAAGTACCTGTTCATCGCCAGCATGGACGTCGAGCCGGAAAAAGAGGCCCTGTTCAACGAGGTCTACGACGAGGAACACGTACCGAGCCTTCTCGAGGTGCCGGGCGTGGTTTCGGTCACGCGCCTGACGGTCGAGCCGCTGACGCTCAGCATCGGCGGCGAGGAGCGGACCATCGTCGCCGAGGACGAGCCGTTTTTCACCGCGTACTACGAGATCGAGAGCCCGGAGGTGCTGGTCAGCCCTGAATGGGCCGAGGCTGTCGAGACCGGGCGCTGGGGCGAGCAGGTCCGACCCTACACCAAGAACCGCCGCCACGTATTGCGCAAGGTGATGGAGGCCGGCGCTTAGGCGCCTAAGCCGTACTCTTGGCGAGCCGCGCCACCGGCTGGTCGGCGATCGGCATGTGCAAGAGGGCGGCGATCACGCTGAGGGCGATCGCGGCGAGCCAGACCGGGGTGTAGGAGCCGGTCAGGTCGTAGACATAACCGCCGAGCCAGGCGCCGAGGAAACTGCCGACCTGGTGGCTGAAGAAGACGAAGCCGAACAGCGTCGAAAGGTAGCGCGGGCCGAAGATCTCGGCGACCAGCGCGCTGGTCAGCGGCACCGTGCCGAGCCACAACAGCCCGATCGCGGCGGCGAAGACCAGGGCCGAGACCTCGGTGATCGCGAAGAACAGGAACCCGGAGATCACCACCGCGCGCCCGATGTAAAGCCAGCTCAGAGTGAACTTCTTGCGGAATTTGTCGCCGAACACGCCGGCCATGATGCCGCTGACGATGTTGAAGAGCCCGATGACGCCGAGCGCGGTGGCGCCGACCATCGGTGACAGACCCTCGTCGGCGAGGAAGGCCGGCAGGTGGACCGC
>JASLSL010000142.1 GCA_030743445.1 Alphaproteobacteria bacterium | reverse complement strand
GCGCCCCGGATGCCGTCGATCACCGGGACCTCCCAGTAGGACTGCATCTCGCGCCCGACGATGGCGCCGAGCGCACCCCAGTCCGAGAGCGTCTCGGGCCGGGTCTCGGCCCGGAACAGGGTCTGCCCCCGGCGCACCTCGTCGAGGTGATAGCCATAGCGCGGCGTGCGCCCGGTCAAGGCCGCCGCCAGCGCCGAGGGCCCGCCCTCGAAATTGGTCCGCGCGCCCAACACGCTGTTGGTGTAGATGCTGGAGCCGGTATCCCCGAAGGCGACGTGCTCGCCCATCACCGGCGGCATGAAGATCTGGTAGTTGATGCAGGTGTCGGTCATCAGCACGCCGAGCGCCCGGAAGGCGTCGATCGCCCGGCGCTCGAGGTCGAGATAGCCCTTGTCCTGGCCGATCCGTTGGTAGGACTTGAAGTCAACGCCGCGCGGGTCGGTCACCGTCGGCACCAGGACCCACCGATCTTCCTCGGGGTGGCCCGCGACCTGCTCCAGGAACTCGACTCCGGATTCGCCCAGCGCCTCGGTGTCGGCCATGATGTGGACGTGGCCGATCGCGACCATATCCTCGGCGTCGAAGAACCGGCCGACCTCGATCTGGTGCTCGATCGCCTGGCGCCGGGGCTCGCCCATCTCGCCCTGGCGCATCCTCTGTTCGACCTCGCCGAGTTGCATCGCGTCTCCCATCTTCCGGCCCAAGGCTTTATACACGCTTGGTTGGGTAATGCGAGTCGGAGGTAGGGAATGGAAACGAGACAGCTGGGATCGCTCTGGCCGGTCAGCGCGTTGACGCTGGGCGGCGGCGGCATCGGCCAGCTCTGGGGCGAGACCACGCGGGAGGAATGCATCGCCACCGTGCGGGCCGCGGTCGATGGCGGCATCACGCTGCTCGACCTGGCGCCGAGCTACGGCGACGGCGAGGCCGAATCGGTGATCGGCGCCGCCTTCGAGGGCAGCCTGCCGGACGGGGTCAGGATCACCACCAAGTGCCGGCTCGGCACGCCGCCGCCCGCGGACGTAGAAGCCAACGTCCTCCGCAGCCTGGAGGAGAGCCTCGCGAGACTGCGTCTCGAGCGCGTCGATCTGTTGTTCCTGCACTCCAACATCGTGCCCGACGACTACGACACCAGCGCCTATCCGGGACCGCGGGCGACGCGCTGGGCGATCTACGCCGGCCCGTGGCGGGACGTCTGCGAAAAGCTGATAGCGGAGGGCCGCATCGGCGCCTGGGGCATCACCGGTATCGGCTATCCGGCCTCGATCCTGGAGGCGGCGGCCACGGCGCCAAGGCCGATGGCGGCGCAGTGCCTCGCCAACCCGCTCGACTCGGCGGGCGAGCTGAAATACTACGCCGTGCCGACCCGGGCCCGGCATATCATCGCCGAATCCCACGCGCAGCGCGTCGGCGTGATGGGCATCCGGGTCGTCCAGGGCGGCGCCTTCTGCGACACCGTCGACCGGCCGTTGCCGGCCGACCATGGCGTGATGGCGGATTACGCCCGGCTCGCCGGGTTCCGCGAGCTGGCCGCCGAGCTCGGCACCAGTGCGGCGGCGCTGGCCCACCGCTACGCGCTTTCGATGACGGGCGTCGACACCGTGGTGCTCGGCGTCAAGAACCGCGCGGAGCTCGCCGACTGCCTCGCCGCGGCCGAGGCCGGCGCGCTCGACGCGGCAACCCTCCGACGCATCGACGCCGCCTGTGGCGCGGTGGCGTCGTAGAACACCCCCCGAAAGGAGTACACCCGATGTCCGATTTGGAAGTCACGGTCGAGGATGGCGTCGCCACCTTGACGATGAACCGGCCCGAGGCGCGCAATGCGTTCTCGATAGAGATGCGCGAGGCGCTGGACCAAGCGTTCCACGATTTCGAGTACGACGATGCGGTGCGCTGCGTCGTGCTGACCGGCGCCGGCGAGCACTTCATGGCCGGCGGCGACATCAAGAGCTTCCACCGGATGGCCGGCGAGCAGGACGCGGAGCAGCTCGGCCAGCACTTCATCCACCGGATACACGATCTCCATTCCCTGATGTTCGCGATGCGGCGGGTGGCGAAGCCGACCATCGCCTCGGTCCGGGGCGCCGCGGCCGGCGCCGGGGTCAGCCTGGCGCTCGCCTGCGACCTGGTGATCGCTGCCGAGGACGCGTTCTTCACCCTCGCCTATTGCCATATCGGGCTCAGCCCCGACGGCTCGGCGACCTATTCGCTGCCGCGCGCGGTCGGCCTCAAGAAGGCGATGGAGATCACGCTGCTCGGCGACCGCTACGACGCGGCGGCGGCCAAGGACATGGGCCTGGTCAACTTCGTGGTGCCGACGGCGGAGCTCGCGGCCGAGACCGCGGCGCTGGCCACGCGTCTCGCCAACGGCCCGACCATCGCCTACGCCAACGCCAGGCGCCTGTTGTACCAGTCGCTGCACAACCAGTTCGAGACCCAGCTCCAGGCCGAGGCCGAGGCGTTCCGCAACTGCGCCATGAGCGCCGACTTCCGCGAGGGGGTGGCGGCCTTCGTCGAGAAGCGCAAGCCGAGCTTCACCGTCCGGTAAGCGAAATGGACGTGGCGGAAAATTCCACCGCGCCTTTGACCGGCAACGGCGGAACTGCGTACGATAATACTCACATCCTCGGGGGGAGGATGCGGCTGACCGCACAGAGGACGTTGGGTTGGACTTAGATATCACCCATCCGGAGCTCGCTGCGCTTCGGGAATACTGGGAAGAAAAACGCGGCGGCCAGCAAATGCCGGCGCGCGCCGACATCGATCCTTTGGATATGAAGCGCTGGCTCGGCCACTTGGCGCTGCTCGACGTGATCGACGGCGGCCGCGATTTCGTCTTTCGCGTCCACGGCGTCCATTTGGTCGACCTCTATGGCGTGGACATAACAGGGAGAGCGCTTTCGCAAGCCGATTCGGTCATCGAGGCGGTGGTCGCCGACGAATACCGTAAGGTGGTCGACGACAAGGCGCGACACCGCATCCTTTGCGCCGAAACCGATTCCGCCATACGGATAGGTCGCCGGGGCGGCGATCCCGCCCACGATCCACCGGTATAGGGGCTAGACATGGCGGCAACCCTGCGCGCGCGCACCAACGAAGTCCTGGACATCGGCGAACCCGGCGACGGTTTGAGCCGTTTCGCCGACGTGGCGCTGATCGCGTTGATCACGCTCAACGTCGCCGCGGTGATGCTCGAATCCGTGCCGGACCTCGCGGCGGAATACGGGGCCCTGTTTTACGGCTTCGAGGTGTTCTCGGTCGCGGTGTTCTCGGTCGAGTACGTGGCCCGGGTGTGGTCGATCGTCGACGACAAGGACGAGCGCTACCGGCATCCCGTCTTCGGGCGCATCAGGTATATGTTCACGCCGATGGCGCTCATCGACCTCGTCGCCATCCTGCCGTTCTATCTCGGCCTTGTCGTTGACGCCGATCTGCGTTTCCTGCGCGCGCTTCGGCTGTTGCGGGTGTTCAAGCTGACCCGTTACTCGGCCTCGATGACCCTGCTGATCGATGTCCTCAAGGAGGAAGTGCGGATCATCGGCGTGGCGTTGTTCGTATTGATGCTGATGGTGATACTGGCGGCGAGCTTCGCCTTCATCGTCGAACACCGGGTGCAGCCGGAGTCGTTCAGTAGCATCCCCGCTTCGCTCTGGTGGGCGATCGTCACCATGACCACGGTCGGCTACGGCGACATGGTGCCGGTCACTGTGCTCGGCAAGATCTGCGGCGGGGTGATCGGCGTGCTCGGCGTCGGCATGGTGGCGTTGCCGGCGGGCCTGTTGGCCTCGGGCTTCAGCGACCAGTTGCACAAGCGGCGACAACAGTTCAGGCGCATCGTCGACGACGTGCTGGTGGACGGCCAGGTCAGCGCCGAAGAGGAGACGGTGCTCGAAGACGCGATAGACGAGCTTGGCCTTAACGAAGACGACTACGATATGATCCTGCAATCGGGTAAGCGCCACATGGCCGAGGTCCCCAACGGCAAATTCGCGCCGAATCTTTGCCCGCATTGCGGCAAACCGGTGGACCGGCGGGCCGGCGAGCGTTCGTGATTGGACACCGTGACCGGGTGATTCTAGATTTGTCGATATCGCCCGGACACTAAGCGAGGCGCGCCCGTGAGCCAGCCCGACCTCGAACGCAAGCTTGCCGCGATCCTTTACGCCGACGTCGCCGGCTACAGCCGATTGATGGGCGAGGACGAGGACGGCACCCACCGCATCCTCAGCGCGTACCTCGACACCTTCGTCGCGTCGATCGAGGGCCATGGCGGCCGCGCCGTCCATTTCGCCGGCGACGCGGTGCTGGCGGATTTCTCCAGCGTGACCAGCGCCCTGACCTGTGCGATCGCGGTGCAGCGCGACTTGGCCCAGCGCAACCAGAACCTCGCCGACGACCGCAAGGTCCAGTTCCGCATCGGCATCAACCTCGGCGACGTGATCGTCGACCGCGACGATATCTACGGCGACGGTGTCAACGTCGCGGCCCGGCTCGAGGGGCTTTCCGAGGTCGGCGGGATTTGCATCTCGGGCACCGTGTTCGACCAGGTCGAGGGCCGGGTCGACTGCGGCTTCGCCTACATGGGCGCTCAGAAGGTCAAGAACATCAGGAAGCCGGTCCTGGCCTATGGCGTGCTGCTCGACCCGGCGGAGAAGGGCAAGGTGATCGGCGCGCCAAGTGCGCGGCCGGCCTGGACGATCCCGGCGGCGGCTGTGTTCGTCGCCGCTGCCGTGGGCGCCGCGGTCTGGTTCGGCCTCGCAAGACCGCCTGGCGAGGCGCCGATGGTCGCGGAAGCGCCGCTGGCGATGCCCGACAGGCCGTCGATCGCGGTCCTGCCCTTTGCCAACGAGAGCGGAGATGCGGCGCAGGATTATTTCGCCGACGGCCTGACCGACGATCTGATCATCGACCTCTCCAAGGTCTCGGGCCTGTTCGTGATCGCCCGCAACTCGGTCTTCGCCTACAAGGGCAAGCCGGTGACGGTGCAGGAAGTCGCGAAAAGGCTCGGCGTCAAATACGTGCTCGAAGGCAGCGTGCGCAAGGCCGGCGGCCAAGTCCGGATCAATGCCAAGCTGATCGATGCGATGTCGGGCCAGCAGCTTTGGGCCGACCGCTACGACGGCACCCTCAAGGATATCTTCATGCTGCAGGACGACGTGGTCGGCAAGATCGTCTCGGCACTCTCGGTCGAGCTGACCGAAGACGACATGAAGTCGAAGATGGCCGCGGTCAAGGAGACCGCGAGCCCCGATGCCTACGACTTCCTGCTGCGCGGGCTGCAGTACCGCTCCCGGTTCAAGTGGAAGGACGCACTCGAGGCGCGCGAGTTGTTCGCCAAGGCGCTGGAGCAGGACCCGAATTACGCGCGCGCCGCAATCGCCCTCGGCAACCACTATTACGAGGCGTGGAGGATCTGGGGCGAACCGCGCGATGAAAATTTGAACATGGCGATCGAACACGCGACCAAGGCGGCTACGATCGACCCCGGGAGCCCACTGCCCCACGTGCTGTTGGCCCAGGCCTATTTCTTCCTCGGCCGCTACGGCGAGTCCGAAGGCGAAGCGAGGAAGGCGCTGGCGCTGAACCCGAGCGATGCGGACGCGCTGGCCAGCCTCGCCGACTTCATGCGGCTTTCGGGCCGCCCCGAAGAGGCCGTCGACCTGTTCAAGCGGGCGATGCGCCTCGACCCGCTGTTCCCGGCCTGGCAGCTCGCCTGGCTCGGCCACGCCTACTTCATGACCGGGGCGTACGACGAGGCGATCCAGACCCTCAAGCGCGGCGTCCGGCGAGACGCCGGCTATATCGCGTTCCACCTGTTCCTCGCCGCGAGCCATGCCGCCTCGGGCAACTTGGAAGAGGCCAAAAGGGAGGCGGCGGAAGTGCTGAAGAACAATCCCGAATTCACCCTCGAGGCCTACACGGGCTTCATCGGCCACAAGAACCCGGCCGACCTCGAGCGCGACCTCGCCGCGATGCGCAAGGCGGGATTGCCGGATTAACGATCCTTCTCAATAGGTCGCGCGGCCGCCCGAGACGTCGAACACGGCGCCGGTCGAAAACGCGCAATCCTCCGACGCCAGCCAGGCGACCAGCGAGGCGATTTCCTCGACCTGGACGAACCGGCCGATCGGAATCTTCGAGAGCATGAAGTCGATGTGCGCCTGGGTCATCTGGTCGAAAATGCGGGTCTTGGCCGCCGCCGGGGTGACGCAGTTGACCCGGATGCCGGTCTCGGCGAGCTCCTTGCCGAGCGACTTGGTCAGCGCGATGACCCCGGCCTTGGCGGCGCTGTAGGCCGACGCGTTGGCGTTGCCTTCCTTGCCGGCGATCGAGGCGATATTGACGATGCGGCCGTAATCCTGCGCCTGCATCACCGGCACCGCGGCGCGGCAGCAGTAGAAAACGCCGTTCAGGTCGACATCCAGCACCCGCGCCCATTCCTCGATCGGATAGTCGGCGACCGGCGCGTTCATGCCGGCGATGCCGGCGTTGTTGACCATGATATCGAGCCCGCCGAGGGTTTCGGCCGTCGCCGCGACCGCCGCCGCGACATTCGCCGGATCGGTCACGTCCATTTCGACCGGGTGTGCCTTGTTGCCGAGTTTGGCGCAAGTCGAGGCCAGCAGGTCCGCGTCCCGGTCCCAGAGCGCGACCTCGGCGCCGCTCGCCAACAGCCGTTCGGTGATCGCCCGGCCGATGCCCTGCGCCGCGCCCGTGACCGCCGCGCATTTCCCCTCGAGGTCGATCTTGTTCATGGAACCGCCGTCACCGCGTCGAATGAAAAAAATGGTGCCCCCAGAGAGACTCGAACTCTCACTCCCTTGCAGGAACGGGATTTTGAATCCCGCGCGTCTACCAGTTCCGCCACAGGGGCCCCGGTGCGGATCGCCCGCCCATGATAGCCGGAGAGCCCGGCCGGTCAAAGGGCAGCGACTAGCAACCGGGGGCGTCACGCAGGATGTCGCTGGCGCT
>JASLSL010000141.1 GCA_030743445.1 Alphaproteobacteria bacterium | reverse complement strand
CCGAAAGCTCCTATATCGCCGAGGCCGCGGTGTTCGAGCGTGGCGGCCGTCTCGCCGCCGTTGTCGTGCCCGACGACGAGGCCCTCAAAACCGCGACCACGGTGAGTCTGGGCGATCTGCTTCGGATCGAGGTGGCGCGGCGCTGCGCCGATCTCGCGCCGCACAAGCGGGTCACCGGATTTCGCGTCCACCGCCGACCGCTGCCCAAGACACGGCTCGGCAAGCTCAGGCGGTTCGAGCTCGATGCGATTTACGATGGCGCCGATGCCGGGATGCGGCGGCCGAGCGCCGAGGCACGGCCGGAGGACCGCGCGCTGCTCGCCGACCCGTTGGCCGAGCGCGTGATGGCGCGTCTCGCGCGCCGGTTCCCCGATGCCGTGCTCGATCTCGACACCAGCCCGCAGCTCGACCTCGGGGTCGATTCGCTGGCCTGGCTGGAGATCGCCCACGAGGTCGAGGCCGATCTCGGCGTTTCGGTCGACGATCAGGCACTGGCCGGCGTGGTCACGATCCGCGATTTGCTGAGCGCCGTTGTCTCGGCGCCCCAGGGTGCGAGGGCGGCCGACGCCGTCGCGAGGCGCGACATCGGTTGGCGTCGAAAGCGTGCCTCGCGGATCGGCGGCGCATTGATTTACGGCGTAAACAGGGCGGTCATGCGGCTCTTTCTTCGGGTCGAGCAGGAGGGTCCGCTTCCACCGGACGGCCCGGCGGTCTTGTTTGCGATCAATCATGCCAGCTACATCGACGCGTTTGCCGTCGCCGCGGCGTTGCCCCTCGAAATCGCCCGCCGCACGTGGTGGAGTGGTGATGCCACCCAGGTGTACTCGACGCCCCTCCAACGCTGGTTCGCCGGCAGCGTCCAAGTCTTTCCCGTCGACGACCGACTTCCGGTCGAGAGCCTGGCGCGGGCGCAATCGGTTCTCGACGACGGCGATCACGTGGTCTGGTTTCCCGAGGCGTGGCGCACGCCGGACGGCCGACTGCAGCCGTTCATGAAGGGGATCGGCGTCATCGTCAACGGGGTGCGTCCGCGGATCTGCCCGGTCTATATCGACGGTGCTTTCGATGTGTTGCCGCGCCACCGCCGGGTGCCGCGGCTGGGGCGGGTGCGCGTCATCTTCGGCCCGACGGTCGACGCCGATGCCGTTGCGCCACAAGGCGCCGACAACCCGAGCGCTACCGCGGACGCAATCCGCGATCTGGTCGCCGCGCTCGAGCCGGGTGGCCGCTCCAAGTAACGAATATTTCGCGTTTGCCGCCTAATCCTGCTCACAGGCTTGAACTTCCACCATGGAATGTGGTTCACCTATGGGCGACATGACCGGACGGACGATCACCTATCACAAGGGCGCCTGGCACGAGGGCAACCCGCCCATGCTGGGGCCGATGGCCCATTCGTTGTGGATGGCGTCCGCCGTGTTCGACGGCGCGCGCGCCTTCGGCGGCCTTGCCCCCGATCTCGCGCGGCACTGTGCCCGCGTGGTCACCTCGGCCAAGTCCTTCGGCATGACGTGCGAAATCACCGCTTCCGAGATCGAGGCGCTGGCGTGGACCGGGATCGAGAAATTCGACGCCGACGCCGAGCTCTACGTCCGCCCGCTGTTTTACTTCGCCGACGGTTTCGTCACTCCGGATCCGGACTCGGCGACGTTCATGCTGACGCTGTTCGAGGCGCCGATGCCTGCATGGCGCGGCACCAGCGCGTGCCTGTCGACCTTTCGCCGGCCGTCGCCCGAGATGGCGCCGACCGGTGCCAAGGCGTCGTGCCTCTACCCCAACGTCGCCCGCGCCATGCTGGAGGCGCGTGAGCGCGGCTTCGACATTGCGGTGGTGCTCGACGGGCTCGGCAATGTCGCCGAGTTCACCACGTCGAACTTGTTCATCGCCAAGGACCAGGTGGTCCGCACCCCGGTCGCCAACGGTTCGTTCCTCGCCGGCATCACCCGCTCCCGCGTTATGGAGCTGCTGCGCGACGGCGGCGTCGAGGTGTGCGAGGAGACGCTCCGGTTCGCCGACGTCCTGGACGCCGACGAGGTATTCCTGACCGGCAACTTCCCCAAGGTGCTGCCCGTGGTTCGCGTCGAGGACCGCGACTACCAGGAAGGCCCGATGGCGCAGCTCGCGCGCGACCTCTACTTCTCGTTCGCCGAGCGCGAGGGTCGGAAGAAGGCGGCGTGAGCGGTTCCGATTCAGATTCAACGGCGAGCCGTGACGACTGGGCGCGCCGCGCCGCGGCCTGGGAGCGGACGGCGAAGGAATCCGAGACCTCCTCGGCCGGCTATGACGACGCGCTGATCGAGGGCGCGGGGATCGTCGCCGGCCACCGTGTCCTCGACCTCGCCGCCGGCATGGGCGATCCGACGATCGCCATC
>JASLSL010000140.1 GCA_030743445.1 Alphaproteobacteria bacterium | reverse complement strand
GAGCGACTGGCGCGGGCGCTTGCCAGCACCTAAACTGGCGAAACCGACGGTCCGCTTGAAGCGCGGGTGTAGTTCAACGGTAGAACGAAAGCTTCCCAAGCTTTAGACGGGGGTTCGACTCCCCTCACCCGCTCCAGCCTTTCTTGACTTCGCCGCATTCGTCGTTGTTCGTAGGTGCCGGGCCTCGGTGCGTTCGCGGGGCCGGTTGAGGGTGTTCCTGGATGCTGGCGAATTTGGCCCGCGACCCCTGGCTTGGTTCCGTCGTCGTCTCGCGGATGCTGATGACGACGATCTTCATGACCTACGCCGCCTGCCTGACAGTGTTGCTGGAAGCATGGGACATGACCGCGACCGAGGCCGGCACCATCGCCGGCGGCTTCCACTTCGGCTACATGATCTCGCTGGTCGTGTTCTCCTGGCTCGCCGACAAGATCGGGGCCTCGAGGGTGTTCCTGGTGTCGGCCTCGCTCAGCGGGATAACCGCCCTGTTGTTCGCTCTTTTCGCCGAGTCCTTCCTCAGCGGCCTGGTGCTGTTCACCCTGGTGGCGCTGTCCCAGGGTGGCACCTACTACCCCGCCATCATGCTGATCTCGGACCGCTATCCCTCCGAGCGCCGCGGCGGGGCGATGGGCTGGCTGATCGCCGGCACCTCGCTCGGCTACGCGCTCTCGCTCGGTCTCGCGGGCTGGATGCTGGCGGTCGGCGGTTACAAGCTGGCGTTCCTGGTCACCGCGGGGTTTACCCTGCTCGGGTCGGCGATTGCCCTTATCGCCCTGCGCCGGACACCGAACGTGATCCACGCCCACGAGCGCGACCAGGGCTTCGTCAGGGAAATCGCGACCAACGGGCCGGCGGTCAAGCTGGTCGGCGGCTACACCTTCCACAGTTGGGAGTTGTTGGGCATGTGGGCCTGGATGCCCGCCTTCCTCGCCGCCAGCCTCGCGGCCAGCGGGTCGGGTGCCCTCGCCGCGCTTGCGGCGGGCGGCGCCTTCCTCTCCGCGGGGTTCCACATCGTCGGATTTTTCGCGTCGTCCACGATGGGGCAATTGTCGGACCGGCTCGGACGGCGCACGGTGCTGCTGTCGCTCGCCGCCGCCAGCACCGTCTGCTCGTTCGCCATCGGCTGGATGGTGGCGCTGCCGATCGCCGTCGTCGCCGTGGTCGGCGCGATCTACGCCTTTACCTCGCTCGGCGACTCGCCGGTGCTGTCGACCGCGATCACCGAGGTGACGCGCCCGGCCTATCTGGGCTCGACCCTGGCGGTTCGCGGCGTGCTCGGCTTTGGCGCCGGCGCGATCGCGCCCTTGGTGTTCGGCATGGTGATCGATGCGACCAACCCGGCCGGCCAGCCGCCGACCGATTGGGGCTGGGCCTTCGTGGTGCTCGGGCTCGGCGGGTTGTTGGCGACGATTTGCGCCTATCTTTTGCCGCGCGGCCTGCGCCGGGAAGAACCGCGATAGGTGACGCTACCGATCCTCGCCGCCGGCGGCGGCGCCGCGATTGCGCCCGCCGGCCTCGTTCGCCTCAAACGCTGAACGACTCCCCGCAGCCGCACCGCCCGGTCTCGTTCGGATTGTTGAACACGAAGCCCGACTCCAGCTTGTCTTCCTGGTAATCCATTTCCGAGCCGACGATGAACATCGTCGCCATCGGGTCGATGAACAGCTTGACCCCCCGGTCCTCGACCACTTCCTCGAACGGCTTCTGCTCCTCGGCGTATTCGACGAAGTAGCTGTAGCCCGAACAGCCGCGCGAATTGACGCCCACGCGCAGGCCCAGGATCGGCTTGTCGGCCTGGGCGATCAGCGTCATGGCGCGCTCGGCGGCGGCCTCGGTCAGGGTCAGAAGGGCTGCGCTCATCTCTTTTCTCTCGTCATCGTCTGTTGATTTCTTACCACATGTCGAGGGCGACTTTCGCCTCGTCCGACATCAGTTCGAGATTCCACGGCGGATCCCACACCAGCTCGACTTCGACCTTGCCGACCCCTTCGACCCCGGCGGCCGCATCGGCGACCCATTGCGGCATCTCGCCGGCGACGGGACAGGCGGGCGCGGTCAGCGTCATCGCGATCGCGACGTTGCCGTCGTCCGACATGGCGACGTCGTAAATCAGTCCCAGGTCGTAGATGTTGACCGGAATTTCCGGATCGTGGATCGTCTTCAACGCCTCGACCACCGCGTCCTTTTCCGCGAGCTTCACCACCGCCGGATCGATCGGCTCGCCGGCGGTGGCGGCCAGGCCGGCTTCGGGCGCCGGGGGCATATATCCGCCATAGGGGGGCTGCATCGCCTTACTCCTCCGTGCTCACTTGCGCTTCGCCCCTGAGCGCCGCGTTCATCGCGTGCCAGGCGAGGGTCGCGCATTTGACCCGGACCGGGAACTGGCGCACGCCCGAGAGCACCTGCAGGCGCTCCATGTCCTCGTCTCCCGCGTCGGCGAAATCCGGTTCTTCGTCGGACGTGCACATGCCGCGGAAACGGCCGAACAAAGCATCCGCTTCGGCCTCGGTCTTGCCCTGGATCAGCTCGGTCATCATCGAGGCCGAGGCGACCGAGATCGCGCAGCCCTTGCCGACGAAGGCGGCGTCCTGGATCACCCCATGGTCGTCGAGCTCGAGGTAGACCACGAGCTGATCGCCGCACAGCGGGTTCTGGCCGAGCGCCTCGCGGTTCGCCTCGTCCGGCTTGCGGAAGTTCCGCGGGTCCTTGCCGTGGTCGAGGATCACCTCTTGGTAGAGATCGCGCAGGTCGTCGAACATCAGCCGAATATCTCCTGTACCGCTTCGAGCGCTTCGGCCAGCGCGTCGACTTCCGCCCGCGTGTTGTAGAGGCCGAAGGACGCGCGCGCCAACGCCGGCACGCCGAGCCGGTCGATCAGCGGCAGGGCGCAGTGGTGGCCGGCGCGGATCGCCACCCCGGCGCGGTCGATCACCGTCGAGATGTCGTGCGGATGGGCGCTCTCCATGGTGAACGAGACGATCGCCGCCTTGCTCGGCGCGGTTCCATATATCTGCAACCCGTCGATCGCCGAGAGCCGCTGCGTCGCGTAAGTCAGCACGTCATGCTCATGCTCGGCGATCGCCGCCATGCCGATGTCGGTGACGTAATCGATCGCCGCCCCCAGGCCGATCGCCTGGACGATCGCCGGGGTGCCGGCTTCGAACTTGTGCGGCAGCGGCGCCCAGGTGCTCTTCTCCATCGTGACCATGGCGATCATGTCGCCGCCGCCCTGGTAGGGCGGCATGGCGTCGAGCACGGCCTCCTTGCCGTAGAGCACGCCGATCCCGGTCGGCCCGTAGAGTTTGTGTCCGGTGAACCCGTAAAAATCGCAGTCGAGGTCCCGGACGTCGACCGGCATATGAACCGCCGCCTGGGCGCCGTCGAACAACACCTTGGCGCCCGCATCATGGGAGAGGCGCACGATCTCCTTGGCCGGCAGGATCGTCCCCAGCACGTTCGAGGTGTGTGCGATGGCGACCAGCTTGGTGCGGTCGCCCAAGAGCTTCTCGAACTCGGCCAACAGGAACTCGCCGTCGTCCGAGATCGGCGCGACCTTGAGCACGACGCCCTTCTCGTCGCGCAGCATCTGCCAGGGCACGATGTTGGAGTGATGTTCCAACACCGAGATGATGACCTCGTCGCCCTCGGTAAGGTTGGCGCGGCCATAGGACGCCGCGACCAGGTTGATCGCTTCCGATACGTTCCGGGTGAAGACGATCTCGGAGGTCTTCTCGGCGTTGATGAACCGGCGCACGGTCTCGCGTACGCCCTCGTAGCGGTCGGTCAGGGTGGCCGAAAGGTAGTGCAGTCCGCGGTGCACGTTGGCGTATTCGTCCTCGTAGACCGCGCGCATGGTGTCGATCACCGATTGCGGCTTCTGCGCCGAGGCGCCGTTGTCGAGATAGACCAGCGGCTTGCCGTGGACCTCGCGGCCCAGGATCGGAAAATCAGCACGGATGCGCTCGATGTCGTAGGCCTCGCCAGGCGTGGTCGCTCGGGCTGTTCCGGTCATGGCGTCTTGCCTTCCGTGAGCCACATGGCCACCACCTGGCGCATCGCGTCCCGCGCCTCGGCGACGGCGATAGTCTCGATCGCCTCCTCCAGGAAGGCCGCGACCAGCAGGTCGCGCGCGTCTTCGCGGTCGATGCCCCGGGCCTGGAGGTAGAACATCTGTTCCTCGTCGATCTCGCCCGCGGTCGCCCCGTGGCTGCACTTGACGTCGTCGGCGTAGATTTCGAGCTCGGGCTTGGTGTCGATTTCGGCCTCGGGCGACAGCAGCAGCGCCTTGTTGAGCTGGTGGCCGTCGGTCTTCTGGGCGTCGCGGCGGACCAGGATCTTGCCCTGGAAGACGCCGCGCGACTGGCCGTCGAGCACACCCTTGTAGGTCTCGCGGGATTCGCTGCCGGGCTTGGCGTGGTCGATGAAGGTGGTGGTGTCGAGATGCTGCGAGCCGCGCGCCATATAGGCGCCGTCGAGCCGGCACTCGATCCCGCCGCCCTCCAGGGTCGCGTGAATCTCGTTGCGCGCCAACCGCGCCCCGGCGGAAAGCGTGAAGTTGCGGTAGGTCGATCCCTCGGCGAGCGCGACGCCGGTCAGGGCCAGATGATATGAGGCGCGATCCTCGTTCTGCAGCTTGATGTGGTCGAGCACGGCGCCCGGCCCGACCACCGCGTCGGTCACCGAATTGCCGAGATAGACCCCGCCGGCGCCGACATGGCTTTCGACCAGGATGGCGCGGCTGTCTTCCCCGGCATGGATCAGATTGCGCGGGTGGAAGGCGAGCGGGGCGTCCGCCGCGGCCCCGACCGAGATCAGGTGGACCGGACGGTCGGCCTTGGCGCCGGCGGCGATCCGCACGACCAATCCGTCGGCCATGAAGGCGGCATTGAGCGCCCGCATCGGCGTGTCGTCGCCCGTCTCTTCGAGCAACCGCTCGATCGCCGCCGGGTCGCTTTCCAGCATGTCAGCGAAGCCGGCGACCTCGATGCCTTCCGGCAGGTCGTCGAGCCGCGACAGGTCGGCGCGGAATTTCCCGTTGACCAGCACCGCGACGGGGGCCGCAAGCACGAGCGCGCGGGCTTGCGGCACCGTGTCGAGCGAGACGTCGGGGGCCAGCACCGCCGGCTTGAACCCGGCCCGGGCGAGCGAGCGCAGATTGGTGTACTTCCACGCCTCGACCCGCGGGGTCGGCAGGCCGAGCGTGTTGTAGCGCTCGAGCCCCGTCTGGCGCAGCGCCTTGAGCCACGGCAGACCGGCGCCGGCGAACAGCGGCGCCGCCTCCTCGAAGCGTTCGGCGAGCGGTTGCATGGTCACCTCGTCGGGCATCGAGTTTGCAGTCCTCAAGCCGCGGCCACGTCGAAGAACTGGCAGTAGCCGTCCTTCTCCAGCTCGAGCGCCAAATCCTTGTCGCCCGAGCGCACGATCTGGCCCTCGAACAGCACGTGCACCTGGTCCGGGAC
>JASLSL010000139.1 GCA_030743445.1 Alphaproteobacteria bacterium | reverse complement strand
GACGTAATGGAAGCCGTTGTCCTCGACCTCGTCGACCAGATCCGATGGTTTGACTTGATGTCTCGTCAGATAGGCGAGGAGACCCGACCGCAAGCTCGGCGACATTCCCCGCATGTCATCGTCAGTTATGACAAGTTGCATATCAATATCCCATCATTTGAATACATATTAGAAATTTATGAACTCATAAAACGGGTAAATCAACTCTTTTATGTAATCAACTCACGATGAAATTCGACTCATTCGAGGCGGTTTGAGGTCAATTTTCAGACGCTCTGAGGAGTGTTTCGGGCAATTCAGTGAGCCGGTTCCCGAACCCCTAGCACCAGGACCAGGCCGAGCCCCAGGAGGACGACGATCGTCGCCATGCCGGCGCGCTGACTGTCGAACTGGACCGTCGCCCAGCCCAATGCGAGGGGCCCCAGGAACGCCGTCGCCTTGCCGGAGAAGGCATAGAGGCCGAACATTTCGGCGTGCATGTCCTCGGGCGACAGCCGCGCCATCATCGAGCGGCTCGCGGCCTGGACCGGGCCGACGAAGATGCCGAGCCCGAGCCCGAGCGCCCAAAACAACGCCTTCGACTCGACCGCCAGGATGGCACTGCTGAAGAAAATCAGGGCGACCAACGAGATCACGATGACCCGCTTGGCGCCAATCCGGTCGTCGAGCCCGGCGAAGGCCATCGCGCCCAGTCCGGCTGTCACGTTGAGCCCGATGCCGAACTGGATGACCTCGGCAAGGCTCATGCCGAACGTCCCGGCGGCATAGATTCCGCCGAAGGAAAACAGGGTCACGAGGCCGTCGGCATAGAACATCCGCGCGACGAGAAAGCGGACGATCCCGGCGAAATTGCGCGCCTTCCGGGCGGTATGGACGAGGGTCTCGAAGCCGTCTCGAATCGCCGTGGCGACCGCGATCCGTTTGCTCGGACGGTCCGGCGCGAAGAGGAACAGCGGCACCGCGAAGATCAGGAACCAGACGGCGACCAACAGCACGGTGGCGCGGACGTTCGCGGCCTCTGCCTTGGCGATGCCGAACCATGGGCTCTCGGTCTCGACGAAGCCGAAGAGGGCGACCACCAAGCACAGCAGTCCCCCGACATAGCCGAGCCCCCAACCCCAGCCCGATACTCGTCCGATCATCGCCGTCGGCGCCAGTTCCGGCAGCATGGTGTTGTAGAACACCATGCCGAACTCGAAGGCGACGCTCGAGACCGATATAAAGACCAGCGCCCAGAGCGCCCATTCGTTCGCCGGCTTGACGAACCACAGCATCGCCGTCGCCAGGATGCAGGCCACGGTGAAGACCGCGAGCCACGGTTTCCTGGCGCCCTCGCGGTCGGCGATCGACCCGAGGATCGGCGAAATCATGGCGACGACGACGGCCGCGATCGCAAGCGCGCGGCCGAGTGACGCGGTGCCGAGTTCGGGCGTCTCGGCCACCGCCTGGGTGAAATAGGTGCCGAAGATGAAGGTCGTGATCACCGTCGGATAGGCCGAATTGGCCCAGTCGTAGAAGCACCAGGAAAGGATCGCGCGTCTGTCGGTCATCTGACCCGCTGTCCGTACGCCCCGCTTTGGGGGCGCCCCGCCCCGCTCATTCGCCGATCAGATTTCTCAGCTCGCGATTGGCGACCGCCAGCATCGATACATCGACGATACCGGCGCTGCGCAGATCGGCGATCAGTTCTTCGGCCCGCCGGCCCGCGGTGCCGCGCTCCGCGACCCATTGGTCGATCATCCTGTCGACATTCTTGGTCCTGCCGGCGACGTCGAGCACCTTGTTCGTCATCGTGCTCTGGTGCGAGTAGAGATCGTCGACGACCGCATCCAGCGCGCGTTTCTGCCAGGCATTCTCGGGCGAGATGGTCTGGGCGATGCCGCGCAGCCAATCGATCCCGAAGCGGGTGCCGAGACCGAAATAGATCATCGCGACGTCCTTGACCTTGCGCTTGGCGCCGATGGCAATTCGAACGATGTCGCAGGCCGAGGACAGGACGTTGACCCGGGCGATCTCCTCGGCGAGCTCGGCCGGCACCTTCCGGGCGACGAAATGCTCGGCCCGGGCCTTCAGCCGCGCCGTATCGTCGGGGCCGATGACATCGTCGATGCAATCGCGCAATTCGCGGATATGATCGGCGTAGAGTTCCGTCTCACGGGTGATGTCCAGCGGATATTTCCCGTTGCGCAGGAACCAAAGGATATTGCGCTGGCCGAGCCGGTTCGTTTCCTGCAGCATTTCGGTTTGAATGTCGGCGCCGATTTTGTTGTCGAGCGCTTCGATCTGGTCCCAGGTATCGCGCAACTTGAAAGTATCGCGCGCGATCAGATAGGCCCGCGAGATCGCGCCGGTCGACCGGCCGGTCGACTCCTGCATCTCGGTGATGAAGGTGGCGCCGACCCGGGTGATCATCGAGTTCGTGGCCATGGTCGCGACGATCTCGCGGCGCAGGCGGTGGCGCCTGACGGCGTCCGGATAACCTTCGCGCAGCGGCTTCGGGAAGTACCGCATCAGGTCTTCGACGAGCAGCGGCTCGTCGGGCAGATCGGATTCCAGCAGCTCTTCGTAAGCCACGATCTTGGCGTAAGACAGCAACACCGAAATCTCCGGCCGGGTCAGCCCCTGCTTGGCGGCAAGCCGGTTGTCGATTTCCTCGTCGTCGGGCAGGAACTCGATCTCGCGGTCCAGTTGACCCGCCCGCTCGAGCGTCCGCATGAAGCGCCGTTGCCGGTCGAACAGGTTGTGGCCTCGCGCCTCGGAGACGGTGATCGCCTGGGTCTGCTGGTAGTTGTCGCGCAGCACCAACTCGGCGACCTCGTTGGTCATCCGCACCATCAGCTGATTACGCTGCTTTACCGTCATGTCGCCGCGCTGCACCACGTCGCCGAGTGCGATCTTGATGTTGACCTCGTGGTCCGAGCAGTCGACGCCGGCCGAATTGTCGACGAAATCGGTGTTGACCCGGCCGCCGTTCAGCGCGAACTCGATCCGTCCCAACTGTGTCACGCCCAGATTGGCGCCTTCGCCGAGCACCTTGCAGCGCAACTCGTGCCCGTCGATCCGAATCGCGTCGTTGGCGCGGTCGCCGGCGTCGGCATGGGACTCGTCGGCGCCTTTGATATAGGTCCCGATGCCGCCGAACCACAGCAGGTCGGCCTCGGCCAGCAACATCGCCTTCAACAGCGCGTTGGGCGTGACCCGGTCCTCGGCAATCCCGAACAGCTGCTTGATCTCGGGCGTGAGGTCGATCGACTTGGCGCTTCGGTCGAACACCCCGCCGCCCTTGGAGATCAGCTTGGCGTCGTAGTCGATCCAACTACTGCGCGCCAGTTCGAAAAGCCGCTTGCGCTCGGCGTAGCTCGCCGCCGGGTTCGGATCGGGATCGACGAAGATGTGCAAATGGTTGAAGCCGCCGAGCAGCTTGATGTGCCTGGACAGCAGCATGCCATTGCCGAACACGTCGCCCGACATATCGCCAACACCGACCACGGTGAAGTCCTGGGTCTGGGTATTGTGGCCCATTTCGCGGAAGTGGCGCTTGACCGACTCCCAGGCGCCGCGGGCCGTGATCCCCATTTTCTTGTGGTCGTAACCGACCGACCCGCCCGACGCGAAGGCGTCGTCGAGCCAGAACCCGTAGTCTCTGGCAATGCCGTTGGCGTAGTCCGAGAACGTCGCCGTGCCCTTGTCTGCGGCGACCACCAGATAGGGATCGTCGCCGTCCTTGCGCACCACCCGTTCCGGCCGCAATACCTTTTCGCCCGCGAGGTTGTCGGTGATATCGAGCAACCCGCCGATGAAGGTCTTGTAACAAGCCACGCCCTCGGCCATGAACCCGTCGCGGTCGGACGGCGGCGGCGCTTTTTTCAAGACGAAGCCGCCCTTCGAGCCGACCGGCACGATGACCCCGTTCTTGACCTGCTGAGCCTTGACCAGGCCGAGGACCTCGGTGCGGAAATCCTCGCGCCGGTCCGACCAGCGCAGGCCGCCGCGCGCGACCAGGCCGAAGCGGAGGTGCACGCCCTCGAAGCGCGGACTGTAGACGAAGATTTCCCGAAGCGGCCGGGGCTGCGGGAGCTCGTCGATCAGTTTGCTATCGAGTTTGAACGAGACGTAGGATTTCGGCCCACCGACCTCGTCGAGCTGATAGTAATTCGTCCGCAGCGTCGCCTGTACCATATTGACGAAGTGGCGCAGGATACGGTCTTCGTCCAAATTGGCAACGTCGTCGAGCAGGGTATTTAACCGACCTAGGATCGATTGTTCCTTTCGCTCGCGGCTGTTGTTGAGGTCGGGATTGAACCGGGTGTGGAACAGCGCCACGATCAGGCGCGACAGGTCGCCGTTGGACGCCAGGGTTTCCTCCATATAGTCCTGCGAAAACGGAATGCGGGCTTGGCGCAGGAATTTGCAATAGGCCCGGACGATCACGACCTCGCGCCAGCTGAGCCCGCTTTGGAACACCAGGCTGTTGAACCCGTCGTCCTCCATTTCGCCGTCCCAGACACGGGCGAACGTCTCGTGGAAGGAGTCCCGGATGGCGGCGATGTCGACGGCTTCACCATCTGCCTTCAGCAGTCCGAAATCCTGGATGTAGACGATCCGGTCGATATCGGCGCAGGAAACCTCGAACGGCACCTCGCTCAAAACAGTGAGGCCCAAA
>JASLSL010000138.1 GCA_030743445.1 Alphaproteobacteria bacterium | reverse complement strand
AGGTGACTAGGATTTGACCCTCGACCGTCATCTCCTCCAGATCGGGGCCGGGCAGCGCCTCCAACACCCGCTCGGCGCGCGCGCGCGAGCAACGGCAGCCGAATTCGAGATCGACCTCTCGGAAGACCCGGACGCCGTCCTCGTGGAACAGGCGATACAAGAGATCGTGCGGCCCGAGCCCGGGATCGGTCAGCTCCTCGCTGTGGCAGGCACTCATCAGGATCGTCGCCCGGCGCCAGGCGTCCTCCGGGTCCTCTTCGATGAGGCCGCCCTCCTCCCCGGGCAGCCGCTGCAGCATCAACGCGCCGGCGCGCCAGCTTCGATCATCGGACCGACCGGCGGCGATCTTGACCGCGGCGGAGAACTGCTCCGACTGCCGGAAGTAGTGGTGGACGCATTCGATCAAGGTCGCGCCTTGGATCTCGACGATGCCCTGGTAGAGATCGGTATGCGCGCCCTGGTCGACGGTGAAGGCGAGATGGCCGGCGCCAAGCAACCGCGGCACCGGCGCCTCGGCGATAGCCTCGACGCTGGGCAGGTCGCCGTCGACCGAGGCGTAGCCGCGCAGCTCGCCCTCACTGGTTACGTCGGCGAGCATCATCTTGACCGGTCCGTCGCCCTTGGTCTGCAGGCTGAACACGCCGTCGTATTTGAGCGCAGCACCCAGCGCCACGGTCAGCGCCAGAAACTCGGCGAGCAGGGCGGCGACCGGAGCCGGGTAGTCGTGGCGCGACACGATCTCGTCGACCGTGGGGCCGAGCCGGATCAGCCGGCCGCGAAAGCCGGTATCCTCGATCAGGAAGGGTTGGACGATATCGTCCGGGGTCGGCGTTACGTCAGGCACCAGACAAGTATACCCTTTTGCGCGTGCAAACGGTTCTCGGCTTCGTCCCAGACCACCGATTGCGGACCGTCGATGACCTCGGCCGTGACCTCCTCGCCACGATGGGCCGGCAGGCAGTGCATGAAGATGGCACCCTCGGCGGCGCCGGCCATCAGGGCCTGGTTCACCTGGTAGGGCTTCAACAGGTTGTGGCGGTTCTGCACGTCGGTGTCGCCCATCGACACCCAAACGTCGGTGGTCACGCAATCCGCCGCGTCGACCGCCTGGCCCGGATCGGACGTCACCAGGACGTTACCGCCCTCGGCTTGGGCCCACTCCAACAGTTTCCGGTCGGGCTGTAGCTGGTCCGGACAGGCGATGCGCAGCTCGAAGCCGAATCGCACCGCGGCGTGAATCCAGCTCGCCGCGACATTGTTGCCGTCGCCGGTCCAGGCGACGATCTTGCCCGCGATCGGCCCGCGCTGCTCCTCGAAGGTCATGACGTCGGCCATCAGTTGGCAGGGGTGCGTGCGGTCGGTCAGGCCATTGATCACCGGCACTGTGGCATGCGCGGTCATCTCGGCGAGATTCTCCTCGCTCGAGGTGCGCAGCATGATCGCGTCGACATAGCGCGAGAGCACCCGCGCGGTATCGGCGACCGTCTCGCCGCGGCCGAGCTGCGTGTCGCTGTGGCCGAGCACGATGGTCTCGCCGCCGAGTTGGCGCATGCCGACATCGAAGCTGACCCGGGTTCGGGTCGAGGCCTTCTCGAACACCATGGCGAGCGTCTTGCCGACCAACGGCCGCGGCTCCGCGGCGCTGCCCTCCTTGAAGGCGCCGCCGAGGTCGAGGATCCCGCGCAGCGTCTCGCTGTCGAGCCGGTCGATGTCGAGAAAATGCCTCGGCTCAGCCATCCTTACCCCAATTGGCGGCGACCTCGTCGAGGACCGCGATCGCCTCGTCGACGTGGCTTTCCTCGATGGTCAGCGGCGGCAGGAAGCGCAGGAAGTCGTCGGCCGCGATCACCGTCAGCAGGCCCGCCTCGCGGGTCTTGGTCATCAGCTCGAGGTTCGGCACCTTGCACGTGACGCCGAGCATCAGCCCGACGCCGTGGGCGGATCCGAAGACGTCGCCACGCGCCGCGACCAGCTCTTCGAGCTTGGCCATGAAATAGCCGCCGATCTCGACGACGCGGTCGAGGAATCCGGGCGAGGCGATCTCCTCGACCACCGCGTTGGCCGCCGCACAGGCAAGCTGGTTGCCGCCGAAGGTGCTGCCGTGGGTGCCCGCGGTCATGCCCTGGGCCGCCGCCTCGGTCGCCATCACCACACCCATCGGGAAGCCGCCGGCGATGCCCTTGGCGACCGCCATCACGTCGGGCGCGACACCGCTCCACTCGTGGGCCCACATCTTGCCGCTCCGCCCGACGCCGCACTGGACCTCGTCGTAGAACAACAACAGGCCGTACTCGTCGGCGACGTTGCGCAACGCCTGCAGGTATTCCGGCGTCGCCGGGTGGATGCCGCCCTCGCCCTGGATCGGCTCGACGACGATCGCCGCGGTCTCTTCCGTTACCGCCGCGCGCAACTCGTTGGTGTTGCCGAACGGTACTTGGTCGAATCCGTCGGCCGGCGGGCCGAAGCCGTCGAGGTGCTTCGGGTTTTTGGCCGCCGCCAGGGTCGCGATGGTGCGGCCATGGAACGATCCGGTGGTGGTGATGATCCGCCAGCGATCGTCGTTGCCGGTGGCGCTCTGGTACTTGCGGCAGAGCTTGAGCCCGCCCTCGACCGCCTCGGCGCCCGAATTGCAGAAAAACGCCAGGTCGGCGAACGAGCTGGCGACCAGATTGTCGGCCAGCCGCTCCTGCTCGGGAATGCGGTAGAGGTTCGAGGTGTGCCACAGCTTCTCGGCCTGGGCCTTCACGGCCTCGACGACCTTGGGATGGCCGTGGCCGAGCGCGTTGACCGCGATGCCGGCGCAGAAGTCGAGATATCGGCGCCCGTCGGTCGCGATCAGATAGGGTCCCTCGCCGCTCTCGAACGCGATGTCGATGCGGCCGTATGTCGGCATTACCGCGGTGCTCACAGCCACTTCCTCCTAATAATCTTATCCGCCGCAGAGGGCGAAAAGGCGCGGAGTATCTGCCTTTTGGCGGCGCGCTGTCAACTTCGGCAAGGGGCGCTCAGGCCTTGAGCTTGTAACCGGTCCGGAACATCCGCCAGCACACCAGCCACAAGGCGACGTTGACCCCGGTGACGACGGCGATGCCGAGGCCGAGGTCGGCGTCCGCGTGGCCGATGAACCCGTAGCGGAATCCGTCGATCATGAAGAAGAACGGATTGACGTGGGCAATCGCCTGGAAGGTCTCGGGCAGGCGCTCGATCGAATAGAACGTTCCCGAGAGGAACGACAGCGGCGTGATCACGAAATTGGTCGCGGCCGCGATGTGGTCGTACTTCTCGGCCCAGATACCGCAGGCGAGCCCCAACAGCGCCAGCATCAGCGAGGCCGACAGCGCATGGAACAGCACATAGAGCGGCTGGTGCAGGTTGAACGGCACGAAGATCAGCATCGCCGCCCAGGTGACCACGGCGACCAGCACGCCGCGGGTGACACCCCCCATCGCATAGGCGAAGGTCAGCTCGCCCGGGCTCAGGGGCGGCATCAATATGTCGATGATGTTGCCCTGGATCTTCGAGATCACGAGCGACGCCGAGGTGTTGGAGAACGCGTTCTGGACGATCGCCATCATCACCAGCCCGGGGGCCAGGAACTCGGCGAAACTGACCCCGCCGAGTTGGTCGACCGAGCGGCCGAGCGCCAGGGTGAAGATCGCGAGGAAAAGGAGGGTCGTGACCACCGGGGCGACGACGGTCTGGCCGGCGACCTTGAGGAAGCGCCGGACCTCCTTCTGGTAGAGGGTCCAGAGGCCGAGCCAGTTCACCGCGCCGATCGGGCGCAATCGTGGTGGGGCATCCATCGGGGCTCCGGTCGCTTGATCGGTGACGCCGAACCATAGTCCCGGCTCATGCCTGGAACAAGTTGGGGGGAACAAGTTGGGGGGAACAAATTGGGAGGAACAAGTTGACGGGCCCCGGAAGTGGAGCGGCGGCGGTGCTTTAAGCGCCGCCGCCGTTTGTTCCGTTGGTCGATGCCGTATGGGAGGGGCAGGGTGGGCGTACGACCAAACGGTCCACTTGCGTAGTAGGAGCTGTCCATGCCATTGGATTGGCCCCCGTGTGCGATCATAGTGACCGATCCCACACCCCGGGACAGTGACCGCCGTCACAGGATCGATGAAAAAACTGTCGTTTTATATCAATTGGTTATGGGTAGTTTGATAAATTTTCAGAAGTTTGCCAAAAGAATCTGGTGCAATCGTCGTGACCCGATATGAATGACCGACGCCAACCCAGGAAACAGCACCGGCAGCGCAAGCCGCGCAAGGCGACGGCGACCTCGCTCGACCGGGCGGCGCTGCACTACCTCGGGCGCTACGCCAGCTCGGCGGCGAACCTGCGCCGGGTGCTGATGCGCCGGGTCGAGCGCTCGGCCTGGGCCCACGGCACCGATGTAGAGGAGGGCGCCAAGCTGGTCGAGGACATCGTCGAGCGGTTCCAGCGCGCGCGCTTGCTCGACGACCTGGCCTATGCCGAGGGACGGGCCCAGAGCCTGCACCGCCGCGGCGCCTCGCTGCGCGCCATCCGGACCCGGCTCGTCGCCAAGGGGGTCGCGGTGGACGACATCGAGGCGGCGCTCGCGGCCCTCGGCGAGGACACCGCCGATCCCGACCGCACCGCCGCCCTCGCCTATGCCCGACGGCGCCGGATCGGGCCATGGCGCAAGGGCGAGCGCGACGCCTTCAGGGAACGCGATCTCGCCGCGCTCAGCCGCCAGGGGTTTTCCTACGACATCGCGCGCTGGGTCGTCGGCGCGGAATCCGTGGAGGAATTGGAGGCTGAATTGGTGGAAGAAGCGGGTCTATCCCCGGACTTGCCTTAGGAGGAGCGCCTCCTTGGGAGGGACGCCTTCTTAGGAGGGACGCCCGCCGCCGGTGATCGCGACGAAGGGGCGGCGTTTCCGCGCCGGTTCGGCCTGGACTGCGGTCGCGGCGTAGATCTGCTTCGAGGCCTCGATCATCACCACGCCCGAGACCGCCTGGAACCACCGGTCGCCGATATTCTCGAGCGCCGAGGCCGAGTGCAGCACGATCCGAAGCCGGGTCGGCGGAATGTAAAGCGCGCGGGTGGCCCCGACCGGGGTGAACAGGCAGTCCTGCAGCAGCCGCCGCAACTGACCTTGGCTGTAGGGGTGGCCTTGGCCGAACGGGGTGCGCTCGAACCGAGCCCAGATGCCGCGCCGGTTGGGCACGATGACGATCATCCGTCCGCTGCCGGTGAGCACGCGCCAAGCCTCACGCATCATGTCGCGCAGATGCTCGCTGTGCTCGGCCGCGTGGACCATGATCAGCCGGTCGACCGAGAGGTCGGGCAGCGGCAGCTCGGTCTCGCCGGCGAGCGCCACCTGCCCCGGCCCGACCGGCGGCCAGCGCATCACCCCCTGGTGCGCCGGCATCACTGCCAAGACGCGCTCGGCCTCGTCGCGGAAAATCCTGAGATAGGGCGTCGCATAGCCGAGGCCGAGCACCGACATGCCGCGCACGTCGGGCCAGATCGAGCGGATTCGCCGGCGGATCATCCGGCGCGCCACCTGGCCCAGGCGCGAGCTGTAAAACTCGTTCAGATCAACGACATCGGCCCACATGGGAGGGGACCATATCACACCCGCGCCGGTTCGGCGAAACCGCCCCCAAACTACGCTTTGCTGCTATGGTTGACCCGTGACGACCTATGACGATATCGCCAAGGCCTTGGCGCCATGTGGATTGATTCCGCGTAGCGGCTTTCATCCCGCAGCGCAAGACGAGGTGCCGGGCGACCCGGCGAGCCTGGTGATGGTCGGCAATGCGGGCCCCGACATGTGGCGCGCCTTCGCCGCCGACATGAGGCAAGAGCCGGACGCGCTCGACCGTTGGACCGAGCGAGTGGTGGGCGAGGTCGCGGCGGCGCTCGGGGCCACCGCGCTGTTCCCGTTCGGCGAGCCGCCGCCCCATCCCTTCCAGCGCTGGGGCGCCAGTGCCGAGGCGCTGCACCACTCGCCGCTCGGGGTGCTAATCCATCCGGATTATGGGCTTTGGCATGCCTACCGGGCGGCGCTCGCCTTCACCGAGCGCATCGACCTGCCGGCGGCCGACGGTCGGCCAAGCCCGTGCGAGAGCTGCGCCGACAAGCCGTGCCTTTCGACCTGCCCGGTCGCCGCCTTCAACGGCGAGTCCTACGACGTCGAGGCCTGCGTCTGGTTGTTGCAGGAACCGCGGGGTGCGGACTGCATGGCGGGCGGCTGCCTCGCGCGGCGGGCCTGTCCGGTCGGCACCGAGTACCATTATGAGCCGGATCAGGCGGCATTCCACATGACGGCCTTCCGCAAGGCGCAGGTGGAAAAGGGATAAAAAGTTATTTCACTAAGAAGCCCCCTCACCCGGCCGCTATGCGGCCACCCTCTCCCGCGGAGGGGAGAGGGTTGTTGGCACCGAGCACGATGAAAGTATCCCTCTCCCCTCGTGGGAGAGGGAGGGGCCCGCCGCGAAGCGGTGGGAAGGTGAGGGGGAACTATCGGCTGGTACCGCCTGAGCTATCCCACAACAAATCGCGGCCGGCGAGGACCGCGCCGCCGACGATGGCGAGGCAGGCCAATCCCACGACCCAGCTCGCCGCCGCCTTGCCGAAGGCGATCAGCAGCAAGGTCGAGATCAGCGGGGCGGCGTAGGACGCCGCACCCAGCGCCCGGATGTTGCCGCGCTTGACCCCGTGGTCCCAGACGAAGAAGGCCACGCCCACGGGGCCCAGGCCCAGCCCCATTACCGCGAGCCACTCACCCGTGTCGGCCGGCCACACGGTCGCCTCGAAGGCGAGGTGCGCGAGCAGGCCGAGCACGGCCGAGGCGGCGCAGAACCAGCCGACCACGTCGCTCGGCACCTCGCCGAAGCGCCGGCTCAAGACCGAATAGGCTGACCAGGTCACGGCACAGGCGCCGGCCGCCATATAGCCGAGCGCGAACTCGCCCTGGAAGGCGACCCGGCCGCCGCCGGTCACGAGCAGCCAGCACCCGGCGAGCCCGATCATCCCGCCCGCCACGTGCCACCAGCGCAGCCGCTCGCCCGGCAACAGCGCCGAGAACAACACGATCAACAGCGGCCAGAGATAGGCGATCAGGCTCGCCTCGACCGCCGGCGCGTTGCGCAACGCCATGAAGTAGAAAAAGTGGTAGCCAAAGAGGCCGCCGATCCCGAGCGCCCAGACCGCCGGCGGATGCCGCAGGTGGGCGCTCGGCCGCTCGCCGGTGGCGATCCATTTGGCGAGCGCCAACCCGAAGGCGAGCGAGAAGCTCATGGCGACGAGTTGGAACGGCGGCACACGGCCGGTCCAGGTGGTCAGGAGCGCCAACGCGCCCCACAGCAGGACCGCAACGAGGCCGATCAGCGTCGCCCGCAGCTCGGCGCTCACCGCTGCGTCCTGGAGAGTGCTATGACGCGCAAGGTTTCGTCCCAAAGCTCGAAGGCGTCGAGGTCGTCGGGATCGACCCAGCGGCAACCGGCGGCGTCCGAGGCCGCCACCGCCTCGCCCGAGACCCACTCGGCGGTGTAGTCGACCAGCGTGTATTGCATCCGCACTCGGTCTTCGTCGTCGCGGCTGATCGCATCGATCACGTCGATCAGCTCCCCGATCTCGACCTCGAGCCCGGTCTCCTCCATGACCTCGCGGCGGCCGGTCTCGCGCGTCGTCTCGCCGAGCTTCTGGCGCCCGCCGGGCAGACTCCACGCGCCCTCGCGCGGCGGCTTGCCGCGCTGGATCAGCAGCAGCTCGTCGCCGCGCCAGACGACGACGCCGACCCCGACCATCGGGGCGTCCGGATACTCGCGCGACATGCGGCCTCCCCTTCATGCGCTCATTGGGCGCCCATTATCTGCCCGGTCCCGTTTTAGACGGCAGGGCGGCCGATCACAACTTTGCGCCGGGCCGGACGGCGTTATAGAGTCCGCCCTTCGACACGGGGAGAGCTTCCATGGAATACCGCAACCTGGGCCGGAGCGGCCTCAGGGTCTCGCCGATATGC
This sequence comes from Alphaproteobacteria bacterium, assembly GCA_030743445.1. Lineage (GTDB taxonomy): Bacteria > Pseudomonadota > Alphaproteobacteria > UBA8366 > UBA8366 > JASLSL01. Next base: position 2,922 of record JASLSL010000138.1, on the reverse strand, counting down.
CTCGGCACCATGACCTTCGGCGGGCCGACCGACAGCGCCACCGCGCGACGGATCGTGGCCTCCGCCCGGCGCGCCGGCGTCAACTTCATCGACACCGCGGACGGTTATACCGGCGGCGAATCCGAGAAGGCGGTCGGCCGCCTGCTGCGCTCGGACCGCGACCAGTGGGTCGTCGCGACCAAGGTCGGCAGCCGCGGCGGGCCGGCGGATTTCGACGCGAATCTTGGCCGGCGCTGGATGATGCGGGCGATCGACGAGAGCCTGGAGCGGCTCCGGATGGACCACATCGACATCTGGTATTTGCACAAGGAGGACCACGGCACGCCCCTGGAGGAGACCGTGGCGACGATGGGCGACATCATCGCCGCGGGCAAGGTGCTCTATTGGGGGCTCTCCAACTACCGCGCGTGGCGCATCGCCGAGATCGCGCGGCTGTGCGACAATTTGGGGGTGCCGAGGCCGATCGTCTGCCAGCCCTACTACAACGCCATGAACAGACAACCCGAGGTCGAGGTGCTGCCGGCCAGCGCGCACTACGGCATGGGCGTGGTGCCCTATTCGCCGCTCGCCCGCGGTGTGTTGACCGGCAAGTACACCGCCGGGCGCAAGCCGGCCAAGGGTACAAGGGCGGGTCGCGGCGACCAGCGCATCCACGAGACCGAGATGCGCCAGGAATCGTTCAAGGCGGCCGAGCGCATCGCCAGGCACGCGGCGAAACGCGGCATGACCCCGGGCGAGCTGGCCTTCCTCTGGGTGCTGAACAACAAGCTGGTGACCAGTGTGCTCGCCGGGCCGCGTACCTTGGCGCACTGGCGCGGCTATCTCGACGCCTTCGGCCACGAGTTCACGCCGGCCGACGAGGCGCTGATCGACAAGCTGGTGACCCCGGGCCACCCCTCGACCCCGGGCTACAACGACCCGCAATACCCGATCGAGGGCCGACCGACGTGGGTCGGTTGAGCATGGCCCGATCCGTGCGCCGACCCCCCACCCTCTCCCTCCCCCTCAAGGGGGGAGGGAAGCGCAAATCGGCACCCTTTATCCCCTCCCCCTTGACGGGGGAGGGTTAGGAAGGGGGTGATCAGGCGAAGCCTGATGGTTATCGTAACGGCCTCATATTGAGCTTGTCGAAATACGAGGCCCGAAAAGGAAAGAGCGACATGGCGCGACTGCCCTATCTTGACCCGGAAGACCTGGCGGAGGAGGACCGCGAGCTTCTCAAGCGCAACATCAACCTGCACCGGATCACGGCGCACAGCCCCGGCGCCGCTCGCGCCCATGCCGGGCTCGGCCGGTACATCCGCTTCGGCACCACCTTGGACGCGCGGCTGCGCGAGATGGCGATCCTCCAGGTCGGGTATCTCGCGCGCAGCGCGTATGAATGGAGCCACCACGTCAAGATCGGCCAGGAATTCGGCGTCGCCAAGGCCGACATCCAGGCGATCGCGACCGAAAGCGAGGGCGGCGAGAGCGACCTGGCGCCGCTCGACCGCACCGTGCTCAGGGCGGCGCGCGAGATCACCGAGGATTTGCGGGTCTCCGACGAGACCTTTGCGGCGCTCACGCAAGCCCTCTCCAACGAGCATCTGGTCGATCTCATTCTGACCATCTCGTACTACAATTCCGTGGTCCGGTTCCTCGCGTCCTTCGATATCGACGTGGAGCCGAGCTACCAGCCCTATCTCGACGAATTTCCCCTACCCCCCTGGCAAAGGACTGAAGGTATTTGATCATGGCCGAGCGATTGAAGGACAGAGTGGCGATCGTCGTCGGCGCCGGGCAAAGCCCGGGCCCGACCCCGGCGATCGGCAACGGCAGGGCGACCGCGATGCTGTTCGCGCGCGAGGGGGCGAAGGTGCTGTCGGTCGACCGCGAGTTGGACTTGGCCGAAGAGACCGCCGAGCTGATCCAGGGTGAGGGCAACGCGGCGTCCGCCGCCGCGTGCGACATCACCGAGGAGGCCCAAATCGAGGCCATGGTGAAGCTGGCGATGGAGCGCCATGGCCGGATCGACATCCTCCACAACAACGTCGGCATCAGTGTCGACGGCAACGACGCCTCGCCGACCGAGATCACGACCGAGGCGTTCGACCTGATCACCGCGGTCAATCTGCGCGGCATGGTGATGACGGTGAAGCACGTGCTCCCGGTCATGCGCGAGCGGCTCGCCGGCGCCATCGTTAACATCTCCTCGATGGCGGCGTGGAACAACTACCCCTGGGTCACCTACAAGGCGACCAAGTCGGCGATGATCGCCTGGACCCAGCAGGTCGCGATCCAGAACGCCGAGTTCGGCATCCGTGCCAACGTCATCCTGCCGGGGCTGATGGACACGCCGATGGCGGTCGACACGCGGGCCCGGGCCTTCGAGCGGTCGCGCGAGGAGATCGCCGCCGAGCGCGACGCCAGGGTGCCGCTCCGGGGCAAGATGGGAACCGGCTGGGACGTCGCCAACGCGGCCCTCTTTCTGGTCTCGGACGACTCCCAGTTCATCACCGGCGTGGCCCTGCCGGTCGACGGCGGCTCGAGCTGCCGGACCGGCTAAAAAGGGGACTGTCCCCATTTTATAAGTCATTGATTTATATTGATTCAGGTCCAGCTCGTCTTGCAAGACCGGATAAGACGGAGTGAAGACCCCTCGGGGGCAAAGGCCCCTCACCCTCCCACCAGGGGAGAGGGTTATCCTTGCCAATCTGGATGCAAAGCCCCTCTCCCCTGGTGGGAGAGGGGTATGGGGTGAGGGGGAGTCCCTTTACGTGATGTACTGGCCGCCGTTGGCCGTCAGGGTCGAGCCGGTGATGAAGCCGGCGTCGTCGGACGCCAGGAAGACGACGCAGCGGCCGATCTCCTCGGGCTCGCCGAGCCGTCCGACCGGGATCAGCGGCAGAATCTTCTCGTTGAGCACGTCCTCGGGCACCGCGC
>JASLSL010000137.1 GCA_030743445.1 Alphaproteobacteria bacterium | reverse complement strand
CGCGCGTCGTCGCGATGCGGCGCATCGCAAGACAGGCGCGACGTTGTCCGCCCCGGGGTCCGCCCCGGGGTCCGAAAGCCTTGGAAAGCCGCCCTTCGGGTCGCGCTGGCGTCCCGTCGGAGGGCGTCGCGAAGCCTTGATGATGCGCCGCATCGCCGGCCCCTTCGCTCCTACCCGACGGGACGCCAACGCGATCTCTAAGGGTCATTATCTAGGACCTTTGGTATAACATGCTGGGCGGTCGCACCGACTTCTCGATCGTCGGCGATCCATCGACGCGTCTGTTGCCGTGGATCGTGGGGGTGATGGTCTACCTCGCCGGGCTGATGCTGGCCGTCGCGCTGATGCTGTCCGGCGTCGCCGCGGATTGGAGCCAGGGACTCGAGGCCAAAATTACGGTCCAGGTGGCGCCGGGCGAGGACGAGGACGAGGTGGCGGTCGACAAACGGGTCGTCGCCACGGTCCGGGTGCTGCTGAAGACACCTGGAATCGCCGCCGCCCGGCCGCTGCCGAAGAACGAGATCATGACCCTGCTCGAGCCCTGGCTCGGCGCCGGCATTTCCACCGCCGACCTACCGTTGCCGCGGGTCATCGACGTAACACTCGAGGACGACCGCCGCCCCGATCTCGCGGCGCTCGCGAAACGGCTCGCCGAGGCTGCCCCCGGCAGCTCGATCGAAAGCCACGAGTACTGGCGCCGCAATCTGGTCGACTTGATCGGTTCGATCGAGGCGGTGGCGGCGGTCATGATCGGGCTGATCGCGCTGGTCGCGGTCACCGCGGTGGTGTTCACGACCCGCAGCGGGCTCGCGGTCCACCACGAGGTGATCGAGGTCCTGCACCTGATCGGCGCGCAGGACGACTACATCGCCCGCCAATTCCAACGCCAGGCCCTGGCGCTGGCGCTCAAGGGCAGCATCGGCGGTACCGCGCTCACTCTGCTGACGCTTGTCGCCGTCGGCCGGGTCGCCGCCGACCTCGACTCGACCCTGTTGCCGCCCGTGGCGCTGCATGCATGGCACTGGGCGGTGCTGGCGCTGCTACCGGTTCCGGCCGCCTACGTCGCGATGATCACCGCCCGGCGCACGGTGATGCGGGTCCTGGCGCGGATGGTGTGATATGAGGCGCCGGGCATGGGGCTGAAACTGGTGCTGCTCGATCGCGACGGGGTGCTGAACGAGGACGACAAGGACTACGTCCGCACGCCCGACGGGCTGGTCATGATCCCGGGTTCGGCCGCGGCGGTAGGGCGGCTCAATGCGGCGGGCGTCAAGGTCGCGGTGGTCACCAACCAGGGTGGTATGGGCCGCGGTCTGATGACCGAAGCGGCGCTGGGCGAAATCCATGACCGGCTGCGCCGCGAGTTGGCGGCGGCCGATGCCTGGCTCGATGCGATTTATTTCTGTCCCGACCATCCCGACCGTCCGACCGAACGCCGCAAGCCGGCGCCGGGCATGCTGCTGGAGGCGCTCGCCGAGTTCGGCGCCGATCCGGCCACAACGCCGATGATCGGCGACGCGCTACGCGACATGCAGGCGGGCCGGGCGCTCGGCTGTCCCCGGTTCCTGGTGCGCACCGGGCAGGGCGAGGCGACCTTGAGCAATGGACTGACGGCCGAGGTCGAGCCGGTGTCGATCCACGACGACCTGGCCTCCGTCGTCGACACCCTGCTCGATCGCAATGGAGGTCGGTGATGGCGCGGCGCTCTCCGGCGCGGCTGCGGCGACGCCGACGCCGTCGGCTCGTGGCGGCGGTCCTGGCGATCGCCGCCGCCGCGGCCTGGCTCGGTGGATTGCTGACCTTCATCGGCGGCATTCCGCGCGCGGTCGCAGCACCCGAGCGCGAAACCGACGCCATCGTGGTGCTGACCGGCGGTAGCCTTCGGCTCGAAAGCGGCATTCGCCTGCTCGAACGAGGGCGGGCCAAGAAACTGTTCGTCTCCGGCGTCCATCGCGGGGTCGACGTGCGCGAACTGCTGCGGATCTCACGCCAGGCGCCGGAAGAGCTCGACTGCTGCATCGTTCTCGGCCACCGGGCCGACGATACCGCCGGCAACGCCGCCGAGTCGGCGGCCTGGATGCGCCGTCAATCGTATCGATCGTTGCGGCTCGTGACCGCGAGTTATCACATGCCCCGAAGCCTTCTGGAGTTTAGGGTCGCGATGCCCGAGGCCGATATCGTGCCGCATCCGGTGTTCCCGGATCACGTCAAGCTCGATGCTTGGTGGCGTTGGCCCGGGACCGCGGTCCTGATCGCCGGCGAGTACAACAAATTCCTGGTCGCGTTCGCGGCCTACGCGCTGCATTGGACGGCCGGCGGAGGAGGAATATCGTGACGGTCCTGCGCTCGGTCGTATTCGCCGCCGTATTCTATCTCTGGTCGTCGCTCCTGAGCCCGCCCTACCTGCCGCTCATGTTGCTCCCGCGCCGTTTTTTCTGGCGCTGCTGCCTGTCGTGGTGCCGCAGCTGCCTTTCGATCATCAAGTGGGTCGCCGGCATCGATTACGAAGTCCGCGGCATGGAGAATTTGCCCGGCGGCCCGGTGATCCTCGCCTCCAAACACCAGTCGGCGTGGGACACGCTGATCTACAACACCCTGGTCCTGGACTGCGCCTACGTGGTCAAGCGCGAGCTGTTGTGGTTCCCGTTCTTCGGCTGGTTCCTGTGGCGCGTCGGCATGATCGGGGTCGACCGGGAAGGCGGCGCCTCGGCGCTGAAGAACCTGGTGGCCGACGCGCGAGACCGCCTCGCCGCCGGCCGTTCGATCGTCGTCTTCCCGCAGGGCACCCGCACGCCGCCCGGCGAGGATCGCCCCTATCTCGCGGGGATTGCGGCGCTGTATGGCAAATGCGACGTGCCGGTGGTGCCGATCGCGTTGAATTCGGGCGTGTACTGGCCGCGGCGCGAGTTCCTGAAGTATCCAGGCACCATCGTGGTCGAATTCCTCCCCCCCATCGAGCCCGGTCTCGACCGCAAGGAATTCATGAAAACCCTGCGCGAGCGGATCGAGCCGGCGTCGGACAAGCTGTGTCGGGAGGCCCGGCAACGACTCGGCCAAACCTCCGGATGACCCCGGGATAACAGCCGTAATTTGGCGGGTAAACGTGTGGATAAACCGCGTAAAGTTTCTGAATGAGGAGGAAAATCAGCATAAACTTGTTAAAAATCAACTGGTTAGGTAATATCTGGTGAAATAACCCGTGAAATGATCAAAAAGTAGGCAGGATGAGCGACGGCCAGGATATCCAGGAACGCATCTGGGACATGAAGTACCGGCTCAAGGGGCCGGACGGCACGCCCGTCGACGCCACGGTCGAAGATACCTGGCGCCGGGTGGCGTCGGCACTCGCCGCACCCGAGGGCGATCCCGTCCATTGGGCCGAGCGGTTCTATGGCGCGCTCGAGGATTACCGCTTCCTGCCCGCCGGGCGCATCGTCGCCGGCGCGGGCGCGGGCCGCCGGGTGACGCTGTTCAACTGCTTCGTCATGGGCGAGATCGGCGACGACATGGCGAGCATCTTCGACGGCCTCAAGGAAGCGGCTCTCACCATGCAGCAGGGCGGCGGCATCGGCTACGACTTCTCGACCTTGCGCCCGCGCGGCGCCCCGGTTCGCGGTGTCGGCGCCGACGCCTCGGGGCCGCTCAGCTTCATGGACGTGTGGGACGCCATGTGCCGCACGATCATGAGCGCCGGCCAGCGCCGGGGCGCGATGATGGCGGTGATGCGCTGCGACCATCCCGACATCGAGGCATTCATCGAGGCCAAGCGCGACGCGGCGCGGCTGCGCATGTTCAACCTCTCGGTCCTGGCGACCGACGATTTCATGGCCGCGGTCGAGGACGACGCAGGGTGGGACCTGGTGTTCGACGGCGAGACGTACCGCACCATCGAGGCGCGGGCGCTGTGGGACCGCATCATGCGCGCGACCTATGAGTGCGCCGAGCCCGGGGTGATCTTCATCGATCGCATCAACCGGCGGAACAACCTGCACTATTGCGAGCTTATCCGCGCGACCAACCCGTGCGGCGAACAGCCGCTGCCGCCTTATGGCGCGTGTCTCCTGGGCTCGATCAATCTGGCGCGGCTGGTGCGCGATCCGTTCGGCGCCGCGGCGCGGCTCGACGCACAAGAGCTCGAACGGTTGGTCGCGCTCGCCGTGCGCATGCTCGACAACGCGATCGACGTTTCCGAATTCCCGCTCGAAGCCCAGCGTCACGAGGCCCAAGCCAAGCGCCGCATCGGTCTCGGCGTCACCGGGCTCGCCGACGCGCTGGCGATGTGCGGCGTGCGCTACGGCGGCGACGAGGCAGTCACCCTGACCCGCGAGTGGCTTTCGGCGTTTCGCCGCGCCGCCTATTTGGCGTCGGCCGAGATCGCGGCCGAGAAGGGGGCGTTCCCGCTCTACGATGCGGAGCCCTACCTCGCGGGCGAGACGATCCGGGAGCTGGAGCCGGAAATCCGCCGCGCGATCGAATCCGGTGGCATGCGCAACGCGCTGGTCACCTCGATCGCGCCGACCGGGACGATCTCGCTCTACGCCGGCAACGTCTCGTCGGGCATCGAGCCGGTCTTCGCCTACCACCAGAAGCGCAACGTCCTGATGCCCGACGGCGGCCACCACCAGGTCGAGGTCTTGGACTACGCCTACCGGCTCTATCGCGAGGGGGTGGGCCCGAGTGGAAATAAAGACGCCGAGCTGCCCGACGCCTTCGTCGACGTCGAGAATCTATCGCCCGAGGATCATCTGGCGATGCAGGCGGCGGCCCAGGACTACATCGACAGCTCGATCTCGAAGACCATCAACCTGCCGCGGGACATCTCGTTCGAGGACTTCCGGCAGGTCTACCGCCGCGCCTACGCGCTCGGCTGCAAGGGCTGCACGACCTATCGTCCGAACGAGATCACCGGCGCCGTGCTGGAAGCGGCGGACGACGCTGCGGCGGCCGCGTTCGCGGCCCCGACGCCGGTGGACGGCGCACCGACCGACATCGTCTACATGACCCGGCCGCTGGAGCGGCCCGAGGCGCTCGAGGGCCAGACCTACAAGATCAAATGGCCTGACAGCGACCACGCGATCTACATCACCGTCAACGACATCGAGCAGGACGGCCGCCGCCGGCCGTTCGAGGTGTTCATCAACTCGAAGAACATGGAGCACTACGCCTGGACCGTGGCGCTGACCCGGATGATCAGCGCCGTGTTCCGCCGCGGCGGCGACGTCTCGTTCGTGGTCGAGGAGCTGAAGGCGGTGTTCGACCCGCGCGGGGGTGCGTGGATGGAGGGCAAGTACGTGCCCTCGCTGTTGGCCGCGATCGGCGAGGAGATCGAGCGCCACATGATCGCCATCGGGTTCCTGCCGTCGGGCGGGCTCGCGGACGAGAGCCTCCTCGCCCGCCGCCAGGTCGTCGGCGGCGCGCGCCCGCGCCAGTGCCCGAAATGCGGCAGCGCGGACCTGATGCACCAGGAAGGCTGCGACGTCTGCGCGTCCTGCGGCTATTCGAAGTGCTCGTGAGCGGTGGGCGGCCTAAGCGTTTCAACTGACCGTCATCCCGGACGATGCGGCGCACCGATCCGGGACCCATTCCGGAATACTCGCGGGCGGGCCGAACGACACGTTGGTTCCCGGGATTGGGTCCCGGCTCTCTCTCGCTTCGCTCGTTCGGCCGGGATGACGAGAGGGAATGATTTTAGTTCCCCCCACCCTAACCCTCCCCCTCGTCGGGGGCAGGGAACGAAGCGGCCGGGCCAAAGAAAATAATCCCTTCCCCTGAAG
>JASLSL010000136.1 GCA_030743445.1 Alphaproteobacteria bacterium | reverse complement strand
CTACATCGTCGGCACCGAGGCCGAGACCGGCGGCATCGTCAAGCACGGCTCGAAGATGATCCAGGCGGTCGCCAACGCCCACGTGCCGCGAATCACCTTCCATATCGGCGCGTCCTTCGGGGCCGGCAACTACGGCATGTGCGGCCGCGGCTTCGATCCGGACTTCATCTTCACCTGGCCGAGCGCGCGGATCGCGGTGATGGGCGGCGAGCAGGCCGCCGGCACGATGCGGACGGTGCGCGAGGGAGTCGCCAAGCGCCGCGGCGAGGAGCCGGATACGAAGGCGATCCAGAAAATGTACGACGGTATCGTCGACCAGTTCGACGCCGAATCGACGGCGCTGTTCGCGACCGCGCGGTTGTGGGACGACGGCTTGATCGATCCGCGCGACACCCGCCGGGTGCTCGCCATGTGCCTTTCAATCGCGCGCGAGAGCCGGGCCCGCCCGCTCAACCCCAATACCTTCGGTGTCGCCCGGTTGTAGCTATTTCCCGACCCGCCCCGCGACCGCGCGGACCTTGCGGGGCGCGGCCATCCAGATCGCCAGGATCGACACCAGGGCGAGCGCCAGGGCGAGCCAGAAGCCGAGGTCGTAGCTGCCGGTCCGGTCGTGGATTTCGCCGAGCACCCAGGGACCGCCGGCGGCACCGAGCGTGGCGGCGAAGCTGAGGGCGCCGAGGATGGTCGCGAACTTGCGGCCCTGGAACAGCTCGGCCGGGATCGGTCCGTAGAGCGAGGCGAGGCCGTAGCCGAGCAATCCTTGGCTTGCGACCATGGCGTACATCACGACCGGACTGGGGTTCGATTTCAGCGCTAAAAGCAGCAGGTAACAGGCGGCGAAGCCGACGAGGCTGATGGTCCAGACCCATTCCCGGCCGATCCGGTCCGAGAGGTGGCCGAGTCCGATCTGGCCGACGATCCCCGTCAATCCGACCAAGCCCAGCGCGAGGGCGGCCTCCGCCGGATCGAAGCCCATATCGACCAGATACTTGGTCTGGTGGACCTGGACCGCGTACCAGGCGAATAGGCCGGTCAGGAAGGCGAGCGAAACCCACCAGAACCGCCCGGTCGCCGCCGCCCGGGCGAGAGTCCAGTCGGTCTCGGCCCACTCGCGGTCGACGACGTTGTCGACGGCCCCGGCCCCGCTCGCGGCGTCCGCCGGCGTGCCGCCGGCGGGGGTCAGGCCGATATCGCGCGGGAAACCGCGGATCAAAACCAGGTTCAAGGGCAGCACCAGGACGATCAGCAGGCCCATGATCGCCAGGCACGCCGCGCGCCAACCGACCTCGTCGATCAGGTGCTGCAGCCAGGGAAAGAGAATGATCGATCCGACGCCGACACCGGAAAACGCGATCCCGATCGCGAGACCGCGCTTCTTGGTGAACCAGTTCGGCAGGAACATCGAGTGGCCGATATAACTCATGAACACGCTGCCGCCGACGACCAGCGCGCCGAGCGTCAGGTAGAAGTGCAGCGGCGTTGTCGCAAGTGTCGTGAGACCCATCCCGGCGGCGCTCAGCACGCCGCCGATCGGCAACACCATGCGCGGCCCGAACCGGTCCATCAACACGCCTATGAACGGGGTGATCGCGGCCGTGACGACAAAGCCGATGGTGAAAATCGCCGCGGTCTCGCCGCGTTCCCAGCCGAACTCGTCCAGGATCGGCGGGTACAGCAACGAGAAGGCAGTCCGCGTGTTGACCCCGATTCCCATGGTGACGAACGCAACCCCAATCACCACCCAGCCATAGAAGAACGGCAGTCGCGCAAGGCGCGAGGTCGGGCGTGGCGGTGTAGCATTCTCGGTCATGGGGGATCCACGGTCGCGGCGGTGACGTACGGACAGCACTAAAGAGCGCTCGTGCCCGGTATTGCAAACGGAAAAAGCGGATCGCGGCGTTTCCGCGCGGGGATATGGATTCATCGGCGTTTTGCTAATACTTTTGGCCTCAGCCACACCCTCTACCGAACGGGATGGAACGCATGTTCGACACCCACGAACACCAGCAACTGCGCGAGACCACGCGCCGGCTGATCGACGAGCACGTCAATCCGTATTGCGACGAGTGGGAGGAGGCGGGCCGGTTTCCGGCCCACGAGGTGTTCAAGAAGTTCGGCGACGCGGGGCTTCTCGGCATCACCAAGCCCGAGGCGTACGGCGGCCTCGGCCTCGACTACAGCTACGAGGTCGCATTCGCCGAGGAATTGGGACACGTCGCGGCCGGTGCCGTCAGCATGGCGATCGGCGTGCAGACCGACATGTGCACCCCTGCACTCGCCGAGCACGGCAGCGACGAATTGCGCCGGGAATGGCTCGCCCCCTCGATCGCCGGCGACCTGGTGGGGTGCATCGGGGTGACCGAGGAGGGCTCGGGCTCCGACGTCTCCAGCGTCAAGACCTTCGCCAAGAAGGACGGCGACGACTACCTGATCTCCGGCAACAAGATGTTTATCACCAACGGCATGCAGGCCGATTGGATGTGCATGCTGTGCAACACCGCCGAAGAGGACGGCCCGCACCACAACAAGTCGCTGATCGTCGTGCCGCTCGACGCCAAGGGCGTGACCCGCGACGGGCCGTTGAAAAAGCTCGGCATGCACGCCTCCGACACGGCGCGGCTTTATTTCGACGAGGTGCGGGTGCCGCAGCGTCACCGCATCGGCGAGGAGAACCGGGGCTTCATCTATCAGATGGAGCAGTTCCAGGAGGAACGGCTGCTGGGGTCGGCGAAGTCGATCTGCTTCCTCGAGGACATCATCCACGAGACCATTGAGTACACCCGCCAGCGCCAGGCCTTCGGCCAATCGATCCTCGACAACCAGGTGGTCCACTTCAAGCTCGCAGAGATGCAAACCGAGGTCGAGACGCTCCGCGCGCTGACCTATCGCGCGGTCGAGAAATACGTCGCCGGCGAGGACGTGACCAAGCTCGCCTCGATGGCCAAGCTGAAGACCGGGCAGCTGACCCAGACGATCCCGAGCGCCTGCCTGCAGTTCTGGGGCGGCCAGGGCTTCCTCGCCGAGAACCGGGTCAGCCGGGTCTACCGCGACACCCGGGTCGCATCGATCGGCGGCGGTGCCAACGAGGTCATGCTGCAGGTCATCTGCAAGCAAATGGGCATCTTGCCGAAGCGCCGCGGCTGGCCGCACAACGAGTGAGGGTCCCGATCATGGATTTCCCCGACTGCACGACACTTTTGTTGGCCCGGGAGGACTCGCGGCTCACCGTCACGTTGAACCGGCCCGAGCGGCGCAACGCGGTCAACAGCGTCATGTCGGCCGAGCTGCGCGCGGTCTTCGACGCGCTGCACGCGGATACCGGGCTCGAGGTCCGGATGGTGATCCTGCGCGGGGCCGGCGGCTATTTCTGCGCCGGCGCCGACATCAAGGAACGCCGCGACGACGCCGAAGACACTAAGTCCGGCGAGGACCCGGTGCTCGCCCGCAACCGGCGCGGCGGCGAGCTGTTCCACAAGATCAACACCGCGCCGCAGACCGTGGTCGCGGTGGTCGAAGGCGCGGCGATGGGCGGCGGCCTGGGCATGGCTTGTGTCGCGGACGTGACCATCGTCGAGAAATCCTGCCGCCTCGGCCTGCCGGAAACCGGGCTCGGCATCGCGCCGGCGCAGATCACGCCCTATGTGGTGAAGCGTATCGGCCTAACCCAGGCCCGGCACCTGGCGCTGACCGGGGCGCGGTTCGACGGCGCCAAGGCTTTCGAGTACGGCATCGCCCACTACCTCTGCGACGGCGAGGCTGAAATCGAGGCGACCCTGCTGGCGGTGCTGAAGAACATCGACCGCTGCGGGCCCAAGGCGAACGCCGCGACCAAGCGCATCATGCTGACCGTTGGCAGCATGGCCGATACCGAGATGATCGAGTATTCGGCCGAGACCCTGGCCGACCTGATGCACCAAGGCGAGGGCAAGGAAGGCCACGAAGCCTTCATCGAAAAACGCCTGCCCGACTGGATGACGATGGGCGATTGAGCGGGCGAGTGGCCGGCATCTCCAAGCTCTTGGTTGCCAACCGCGGCGAAATCGCGGTCCGCGTCCTGCGTGCGGCACGCGGGCGCGGCTATCGCACGGTCGCGGTCCATAGCGAGGCGGACGCGACGGCGCTCCACGTCAAGCGGGCGGACGAGGCGGTCGAAATCGGCCCGCCGCCGGCGGCCGACTCCTATCTTTCGATCGAACGCATCGTCGATGCCGCCAAATCGAGCGGCGCCGACGCGGTGCATCCGGGCTACGGCTTCCTCGCCGAGAGTGCGGACTTCGCCGAGGCCTGCATCGCGGCGGGGCTGGTCTTCGTCGGGCCGAAGCCGGATGCGATCCGGCGCATGGGCGACAAATCCGAGGCCCGGCGCCTGATGGCGGCGGCCGGCGTGCCCTGCATCCCGGGCTACGACGGCGACGACCAGGATTTGGCCATGCTCGAGGCGAAGGCGCGCGAAATCGGCCTGCCGTTGATGGTCAAGGCACGCGCCGGGGGTGGCGGGCGCGGCATGCGGCTGGTCACAGAGGGCGACGATCTCGCCGCGGCGATCGCCGCCGCCCGCAGCGAGGCCGAGGCCGCCTTCGGCGACGGCGGGCTGCTGCTGGAGCGTGCGCTTGGCGACACTCGTCATGTCGAGGTTCAGGTCCTCGCCGACCGGCATGGCAATACGGTCCATCTCGGCGAGCGCGACTGCTCGGTCCAGCGCCGCCACCAGAAGGTGATCGAGGAGGCGCCGTCCCCCGCGGTCGACGAGGACTTGCGTCGGGCGATCGGCGAGGCGGCGGTCGCGGCGGCCCGCGCGGTTGACTACGAGGGCGCCGGCACGGTGGAGTTTCTGCTCGGTGCCGACGGTGCGTTCCATTTCCTCGAGATGAACACCCGGATCCAGGTCGAGCATCCAGTGACCGAGATGGTGACGGGTGTCGATCTCGTCGACCTGCAGCTCGCCATCGCCGAGGGGGCGCCGCTGCCGTTCGGCCAGGACGACGTAAGATTGACCGGCCACGCGATCGAGGCCCGGCTCTATGCCGAGGACGCGGCGGCCGGCTTCGCGCCCCAGGCGGGCCGGGTCGCCGCCTGGCGGCCGGCCCTGGGCGATGGCGTCCGCATCGACACTGGGATCGAAGCCGGGACCGAGGTCACCCCTTATTACGACCCGATGATCGCCAAGATCGTCGCCCTTGGACAAGATCGCGACGAGGCCAGGCAACGTCTGATCGGCGCGCTCGACGAGACAGTGATACTCGGCCTCACGACCAACCGGGACTTCCTCGCCCGGGTGCTGGCCGACGAGACTTTCGCCCGGGGCGAGGCGACAACAACCTTCCTGGAGGCCCACTTCGTGGGCGATTCCCTGGGCGAGGCGAGGCTGTCCGACGCGGCCATCGCCCTCGCGGCGGCGCTGATCTCCCGCCGCGACGTCAGCCTTTGGGACGGCTGGCGCAGCGCCGGCCGCACCTGGTGGCCGATCAAGCTCGCCTGGCCGGATGGCGAGGCCCAAGCTGAAGTCGAGCTCGCCAAGGGCGTTTACAAGGTGCGCCTTGGGGATTTCGCGGCGGCTTTCGAGATTTCGGCGTTCGAGAACGAGATAGTGCGGTTCCGCCGCGACGGGGCGGAGGAAACCGCGCATGGTGTTTTCGACGAGGACGACGTATTGCACCTCGCCTTCGACGGCGCGATGGCATCTTTCCACGAGGCAACGATGGGCAAGGTCGGCGAGGCTGCCGGCGACGACGATGGCGCGTTACTGGCGCCGATGGCGGGCACGGTCATCGATGTCGCGGTGGCGCCCGGGGACGCGGTCGAGAAGGGCCAGTGCCTGGTCGTCATCGAGGCGATGAAGATACAGCACGAAATCCGCGCCGCGTCGGACGGCGTCGTCGCCGAGGCTCGGGTCGCGGTCGGCGACCAGGTCGATTCGCGCCAGACCCTGATCGTGCTGGAGCCTCGTGCAGAGGAATTACGCCAGGCCGGCGAGTAGGTCGGGCCCGGCCTCCCTACCTCGCGGTCCAGCCGCCGTCGCTCACTGGTCCGGGTCCAACAGGGCGGAGAGCGCCGGCGACAGCCCCTCGAACGGCTTCGAGGCGGGCTTGGCGAAGCTGCCGCGCTCGGGCGCGCGCGGGCCGAGGCGGACCAGCGATTCGGCCAGCATCACGGCACAGCTGACCCCGTCCAGCACCGGCACCGGGATATCGTCCCGGGCGTCGCGCGCGAGCCCGGCGAGCGGGCCGCCGCCCATGATCACCACTTCGGCGCCGTCCTCCTCGACGGCCAAGAGGCATTCCGCGACGACCGCGTGCCCCAGTTCCTCCTTCGCATTGGCGATGTCGGCGATCGCGCCTGTCAGGGCGCGGATCGCGACCAACCGGCCGTCGAGCCCGTGGTCGCGAGCGCACTCGCGGTACCAGGTCGCGAGACGCGCGGACATGGTGACGATCGCATAGCGTTTGCCGAGCGTGTAAGCGGTCAGCATCGCCGCCTCGGCGATCCCGACGACCGGGATATGCATGACCTCGCGCGCCGCGGCGAGGCCCGGATCGCCGAACGCCGAGACGATCGCCGCGTCATGGCCGGCGGCGTGCTCGGCGAGCGCGTCGAGCACCGCGTGGGCCGCGATCGCCGCCTCGCCTCGGGTCTCGATATAGGACGCGCCGAACCGCGCCGTGACCGGCACGATCTCGGTGCCAGGCGACGCCCAGTGGCGCGCCTCGGCGGCCATCACCTCGGTCACCGCCTCGGTGACGTTGGGATTGATCAGCAGGATTTTCACAGCTTCTCCCTCATGGCCCAACGATAGACCGGCGGCGCCGGTGTCGCAAAGCCGGCTCTTTGTCTTGGGCCCGGAAGGCGTTATGAAGACGGGCGATGACAAAACTGACCGACATCACTGGCTACGCCGCTGCCCACGCCGATTTCTCGCGCGAGGCGCTGTGGGCGCTCTTCGACGGCGACCGGGAGCGCTTCAACATCGGCCATGAATGCGTCGATCGGCACGCGGCGGTGGACCCGGACCGGATCGCCGTGCGCGTCGCCCACGCGGCGGGCGGCGACGAGACGATCACCTTCGGCGAACTCCGGACCATTTCCAATCAGGTTGCGAACTGGGTCCGGGCCAAGGGTATCGAGCCCGGCGAACGGGTCGCGATCATGCTCGAACCGTCGCTCGCCTTCTACGCGGCGCTGTTCGGGGCGATGAAGGCGGGTGTGGTGGCGGTGCCGCTCTTTACGCTGTTCGGGCCCGACGGCGTGGCGCTCCGGCTCGACGACTGCGACCCGAAGCTCTTGTTGACCAACGAGGAGAAGGCGGCGACCGCAGAGGGCCGCCCTGGCCTCGAGGTGGTGATCGCCGGCGACGCCTTTCTGGCCGAGTTGGCGCGCCAGCCAAGTGAGTTCACGCCCACGACCTCGGCCGACCATATGGCGATGTACCAGTACACATCGGGCACCTCGCGCGAGCTGCCGGAGGCGGTCAAACACCGCCACCGCGCCGTCGTCACGGTCACCATCGCCACACTCTACGCCACCGGGGTCCGGCCCGGCGACCGCTTCATGTGCCCGTCCTCGCCGGCCTGGGGCCACGGGCTCTGGCACGGCACCCTGGCGCCGCTGGCGCTGGGCGTCACCATCGCGTCCTATGCGGGAAAGTTCGACCCGGCGCGGTTGATCGAGGCGCTCGGGGACTACGAAATCACCAACCTGTCGGCCGCCGCGACCCACTACCGGATGATCAAGAATGCCGGCGTAATGCCGGAAGGCGGCTTCCATATCCCAAAGCTCTCGTTCACCGGCGAGCCGATCGACAGCCATACCGAGCAATGGGTCGAGGCGACCTTCGGGGCGCCGGTGTGCAGCATCTATGGTGCGACCGAGGTCGGGGTGATCCTCGCTGCCTATCCAGGCGCTGAGGATTTCGAGGTCCGCCCGGGCTCGCTCGGCAAGCCGGTGCCGGGCGTCGAGCTCGCGATCCTCGATCCGGACGGCAAGCCGTGTCCCGCCGGCACGGTCGGCGAGATCGCCGTCCGGCGCGGCGGTGTCTGGGTGCGGATCAAGGATTTGGGTCACGTCGACGAGGACGGCTATTATTGGCACGATGGACGGGCCGACGATGTCATCATCTCGGCCGGCTGGACCATGAGCGCCAGGGAGATCGAGGACGTGCTGCTGAAACACGGCGATGTCGAGGAGGCGGCGGTGATCGCAGTGCCCGACGAGGAGCGCGGCCAGGTGGCGAAGGCGTTCATTGTCTCGGGCCGACCGGGCGACGACGGCTTCGCGGCGGAGCTGCAGGACTTCGCCAAGGAGCGCCTGGCGCGCCACGAATACCCGCGGCGCGTCGCCTTCGCCGAAGCCCTGCCCAAGACCCCGGCTGGCAAGGTCAACCGGCGGGCGCTGCGCGAATTGGAAGCCCAGGTAAGGTGCGAGGAGCAAACATGAGCGAAGATTACGACCGACACTTTCCGAAGATCACCGACGCGGCGCTCGACGATTTGCGCGCCCGCATCGGCGTCAAGATCGAGAGGACGCTCGAGCCCTGGTGCTTCGAGGCCTCGCGCGACGCGATCCGGCACTACGCCCACGGCATTGGCGACGACAATCCGTTGTGGTGCGATCCCGACTACGCAAAGAGCACCGAATACGGCGACGTGCTGGCGCCGCCCTCGTTCCTGTTTGCCTGCAGCCGCATCGTCTCGGGCTATGTCGGCGGTCTGCCGGGGGTGCACGCGATGTGGGCCGGCGCCGATTGGACCTGGCACCGCCACGTGGGGCGCAATGACGAGATTTCGACCGAGGCCTGGCTCAAGGACCTGATCGAGCACGATACGCGGTTCTCGGGCCGCGCGGTGCAGCAGATCTATCACGTGAACTTCACCAATGGCGCCGGCGAATTGGTGGCCGAGTGCGATTCCTGGTGCTTCCGTACCGACCGCGACCAAGCGCGCGAGGCCGGCACCAAATACGCCGAGCTCAAAGAGAAGCCGCCCCGAACTTACAGCCGGGATGAGCTCGACGAGGTCTACCGCCACTACGCCCGGGAAGAAGTGCGGGGCGCCACGCCGCGCCACTTCGAGGACGTCGAGGTCGGCGAGAGCCTGCCGATCATGGTCAAGGGGCCGATGACCGTCACCGGCTTCATCGCCTACGCCCAAGGCTGGGGTGGACTCTACATCCGCGCCAACAAGCTCGCCTGGCGGCAGATCGACAAATATCCGGGGCTCGGGATTCCCAACAAGTTCAACATTCCCGACTGCCCCGAGCGGGTGCACTGGGAGAACGAGTTCGCGACCATGGTCGGCGCGCCGGGGGCCTACGACTACGGGCCCGAGCGCTGCTCGTGGATGACCCATCACCTGACCAACTGGATGGGCGACGCGGGGTTCCTCGCCAGGTCGTACTGCGAAATCCGCCGCCACAACCCGGAGGGCGACGTGCTCTACATCACCGGCGAGGTGACCGGGAAAGCCGAGGATGGCGATGGCTTGGGGCGCGTCGAGATCAGCCAGAAGGCCGTCAACCAGGACGGCGAGCTTTCGGTCGAAGCGAACGGCGCGGTGCACCTGCCGCGGCGCAGCTGAATACCGTTTAGATGAGAAAATCCTTGATTTCCGATCCCAGTGTGGTCATATCGCCTCATCAGTTTGCGAAAGCCCGGCGGATTTGCTTCGTCACGCCGAGGAAGCCTGTTTACTCCGGACATCGTTGAAAACTGTGTCAAGGTCGCGACGACATGTGGCGGCACAGAGTCTACGAAGGAAAGTTAAATGACGACTGGTACCGTTAAGTGGTTCAATCGCGTGAAGGGTTACGGCTTTATCGAGCCGGACGATGGGGGGCAAGACGCCTTTGTCCACATTTCCGCGCTCGAGCGCGCGGGACTCGATGATCTTCGGGAGGGTCAAAGGGTTCAGTTTGAATTGGAGATGGGACGCAACGGCAAGCAGGCGGCCGAAAAGCTGTCGCTCGTCGAATAAAACGACGTCCAAATCCGAGTCGAATTAGGCCTGCCCCTCACCGGGCAGGCCTTTCTCTTAGAATGTGATCGTGTCGGCGCCCCTCACTCGCTCGAGACCAGCTTGAGGCCGACCACCGAGGCGATGATCAGGGCGAGGAAAAACAGCCGGCCGAAGGTCGCCGGGTCCTTGAACACCAGAATGCCGACGATCGCGGTGCCGACCGCACCCAGGCCGGTCCACACCGCATAGGCGGTGCCGAGCGGGATCGTCTGCAACGCCCGGGTTAGGAGCCAGAAACTCAACCCCGATGTGACCAGGAAGGCGAGCGATGGCGCCAATCTGGTGAAACCTTCCGAAAACTTGAGCGAGGTCGTGAAGCCGACCTCAAACAGCCCCGCCAAGATCAAATATGTCCACGCCATGTGTCGTTTCTCCCTTTGGCCTTGCCTTGGCCATTGCTTGACCGTCGCTCAGCGCCCATCCGTCGGACGCACGGTCACAAATCGAAGTGCTCGTCCTGTTCCGCGCGCAGCGCCCAGAGTCCGGAGTCCGTCGGCGCAGCAACCATGTCGGCCGCGATCACCGAGCCTTTGGCGACATTCCGGGTCAGCGTCTCTCCGGTCGCCATGTAGTAGGGCAGGGGATTGCCCTCCACCGCCGGTGCCGCGTCGACCAACAGGGGCTCGAGCCCGGCGGCTTCGTGGTGGTGATGGTCGGTGATCGCCAACGCCTCGCCGGCCCGCCAATCGCACGACGTGCGGGCCACCAGGTCAACGACGGGCTTGGGCTCCAACCCGCCGGTCGGCAGGCCGAGCAGACAGGCCGACAGGATCGAGACCGGCGCCTCGACGCCGAGTAGGTGCGAAGGATTGTAGAGCAGCGCGTAATCGCCCCGCCGGCTCACCGGGATGCCTTTTCCCTTCAATACCGACCATGTCTGGCGGTCGGGCAGGCGGACAACCACGAAGACACCGCCGGCGAAGCTCTGTTCGTCCGGCCGGCGCAGGCAGTTGAACACGTCGATTACGCCCTCGCGGTCCAGGATTCCACCATCCGCCGACGGGCAGAGGACCTGCGGCACCTCGACGGCGCGGGCGACCGGGACGTGGAAATCCGGTGTGTCGGGCGGGAGGCCGGTGGCGTTGGCGACCACGCCCATCTCGCAAAGGTCGGGGACCGTGCGCTGGGGAATCTCCCTCAGCATCGACGCGCGCTCGGCGATTGCCGCCGCGACACCGTCCTCGGGCAGGGTCCAAAGGCCAGCGAAGTCCGGCACCGCCACGCTGATGTCCTTCCACGAGACCGTGTCCTGCGCCGGGTCGTAGACGAAGTCGTACTCGCTCGACTTGCCGGCACAGATTATCTCGAGTCCCAGGAGCCGCGCCCACGAGACCAACCCGATCAGCAGGCTCGGCTGGTCGCCCTCGACCGCGGTGTAAACGAGCCCGGCCGCGCGGGCGTGGGCGGCAAGCAACGGTCCGACCACAGACTCCGCCTCCTTCGAGGCCATCACCACGTGCTTGCCGTGGGCGATCGCGGCGGCGGCGGTCGCGGCCCCGGCCTCGGGATTTCCCGTGGCCTCCACGATACAGTCCAAGGGCATGTCCAACAGCAGCACCGCGTCCGGCACCACGGCGAGTTTCTCGCCGCTGACCGCAAGCTCGATAGTGGCCGCGTCGTCGCATATCTCGATCTCGTCTTGCCGGAAGCCCGCGGCGCGGCAAGCCGACCGGGCGGCC
>JASLSL010000135.1 GCA_030743445.1 Alphaproteobacteria bacterium | reverse complement strand
CCTGGTCGTCGGTGCCGAGCCAGTTGTCGGCCGAGGGCGGTGCCGGGGCGGGCGTCGGCAGCACCGCGATATGGGTGTCGAAGCTGTAGCGGATCGGGGCGCGGATCATCCAGCCCTTGGCCTCGATCAGGTCGACCAGGAACTGGTCGGAATAATCCGCCTCGGTCTCGAAGTCGCCGCCGAACGCGGTCTCGGGATAGACCTCGACGACCGGGAAGTAGAACGCGCCGTCGAAACGCACCACGAGCGGCTTGTCGTTGGCGATCAGCTCGGCGAACAACGACAAGAAGAACAGCACGAGGAATATCCAGAACGACCAATAGCCGCGCTTGTTGGCCTTGAAGTTCTCGATCCGGCGCCGGGTCGGCGGCTTGATCGCGATCGCGAGGAAGGTGTCCTGGGCCATCGCCTCACACCTCCCTTGTCTCGAAGTCGATCCTGGGGTCGATGATCGTGTAGGTGATGTCGCTGATGATCTGCATCACCAGGCCCAACAGCGTGAACATATAGAGCGTGGCGAACACGATCTGGTAGTCGCGGTCGATCACCGCCTCGAAGCCCAAGAGCCCGAGCCCGTCGAGCGAAAAGATCACCTCGATCAGTAGCGAGCCGGTGAAGAACATGCCGATGAAGGCGGCCGGGAAGCCGGCGATCACGATCAGCATGCCGTTGCGGAAAACGTGGCCGTAGAGCACCCGCCTCTGGGTCAGCCCCAAGGCCCGCGCGGTGGTGACGTACTGCATGTTGATCTGGTCGAGGAACGAGTTCTTGGTCAGCATCGTCAATCCCGCAAAGCCGCCGATCACCATCGAGACGATCGGCAGCGCCATGTGCCAGATATAGTCCAGCACCAGCATCGGGAAGCTGAGCTCGCGCCAGTTCTCCGAGACGATGCCGCGCAGCGGGAACCAGTCGAGGTAGCGCCCGCCGGCGAACACCACGATCAGCAGAATCGCGAACAAGAATCCGGGGATCGCGTTGCCGATGATCACCGCCCCGCTCGACCAGATGTCGAAGCGCGAGCCGTCGCGCACCGCCTTGGCCACGCCGAGCGGGATCGAGATCAGGTAGATCAGCAGCGTGCTCCAGATGCCGAGTGAGATCGACACCGGCAGCTTGTCGATCATCAGCTCGATCACCGTCTGGTCGCGGAAGTAGCTCTTGCCGAAATCGAAGGTGATGTAGCTCTTCATCATGTGGACGAAGCGCTCGTGGGCCGGCTTGTCGAAGCCGAACTCCTTCTCGATCTGCTTGATCAGCTCCGGGTCGAGCCCCTGGGCGCCGCGGTACTTGCTGGGTTCGGCTCGTCCCGCCCGGCGCTGCTGCTGCTGTTGTTGCTGGCCGACCTCGCTGCCGGCCTGGCCGCCGAATCGCGCCGTCGCCTCGACCCCGCGGCCCTGGATCTCGGCGATGATGCGCTCGACCGGACCGCCGGGGGCGACTTGGATGATCGCGAAGTTGACCACCATGATCCCGAACAGCGTCGGGATCACGAGCAGCAGGCGACGGATGATGTAGGCAAGCATCGGGGATCGGCGCCGGTCAGTTGCTCTTGGTGGACTTGCGGCGCTTGGCCAGGTCCTCGGCCTTGAGCGGGTCGATCCACCAGCTCATGAACTGGGCGCCGCGGACCGGCGTCACCTTGGGCCGGCCGAACTTGTCCCAATAGACCATCCGGTCGTAGGGGATGTGCCAGTGCGGCACGACGATGTGGCGCCACTGCAGCACCCGGTCCAGCGCCCTTGTGCGGGCGACCAGGCTCTCGCGGGTCGGCGCGCCGATGACCAGCTCGACCAGCTCGTCGACCGCCTTGTCCTTGATCCCCGAGAGGTTGCGGCTGCCCGAGCGATCCGCCGCCTCGGTGCTCCAGCTGTTGCGCTGCTCGTTGCCGGGCGAGAGCGACTGGCCCCAACTGCCGACGATCATGTCGTAGTCGAAGTCGAGGATGCGCCGCTGGTACTGCGCGGAATCGACGATCCGGGTCGCCACCTCGATGCCGAGGCGTTCCAGGTTCTTGGCGTAGGGCAAGACGATGCGCTCGAACAGCGGGCTGACCAGCATGACCTCGAACTCGAACCGCTTGCCGGTCTTGGCATGGGTCAGCTTGCGGGTCTTCTTGTCGACCCGCCAGCCAGCCTGGCGCAGCAGCTTCATCGCGATGCGCAGGTTGGACCGCAAGTTGCCTTTGCCGTCGGTCGAGGGCGCCTTGTATTCGGTCGTCAGCGCCTCGGGCGGTATCCGGTCTTTCATGGCCTCCAGGATTTGCTTTTCCTCGCCCTGGGGCAGGCCGGCCGCGGCGAGCTCCGAATTGCTGAAGAAGCTGTTGGAGCGGGTGTACTGGCCGTAGAACAGGGTCTTGTTCGACCACTCGAAATCGAAGGCGTAGGCCAGCGCCCGGCGCACCAGGCGGTCCTGGAAGATCGGCTTGCGCAGGTTGAAGACGAAGCCCTGCATGCCGGTCGAGCGGCCGTGCTCGAAGGTCTCCTTCTTGATCCAGCCTTGCCGGACCGCCGGAATATCGTAGGCGGTGGCCCAGGCCTTGGACGAGTTTTCCCGCCGGAAGTCGTAGTTGCCGGCCTTGAACGCCTCGAGCGCCACGGTCGAGTCGCGATAGTACTCGAAGCGGATCGTGCCGAAATTGTTCAGCCCTTTCATCGCCGGCACGTTGCGGCCCCAGTAATCCGCGACCCGCTCGTAGACCACGTTGCGGTTGGGCTCGAAGGTCTTGATCCGGTAGGGCCCGTTGCCCAAGGGCGGCTTCAGGGTCGTCTTCTTGAAGTCGCGGCCTTCCCAATAGTGCTTCGGCAGCACCTGGATCTGGCCCAGGATCAACGGCAGCTCGCGGTTGTCGCCCGGCTTGAAGCTGAATTTGACGGTCCGCGGCCCGGTTTTCTCGACCTTGGCGACGCCGCCGTAATAGAACCGAAAGAACGGACTGCCCTTCTCCTTCAGCGTGGCGAAGGTCCAGACCACGTCCTCGACCGTGACCGGCTTGCCGTCGTGCCAGCGCGCTTGCGCCCGCAGCGTGAAGGCGACCCAGGAGCGGTCCTTCGGCGTCTCCACCGTCTCGGCCAGGACGCCATATTGCGAGAACGGCTCGTCGGCCGATCCCCACATCAGCGAGTCGTAGATCATCGCCGAGCCCGCCGCCGGCCGACCCCTGATGATGAACGGGTTGAAGCTGTCGTAACCGCCGATCGCCGAACGCCGGACCTCGCCGCCCTTGGGTGCATTGGGATTGACGTAGTCGAAATGCGTGAAGTCGGCCGGGTACTTCAGGTCGCCGTGCATGGCGATGCCGTGGCCCTTGTAAGTTTCCTCCGCACTCGCCGCGAACGCGGCGAGCGACAGCGCCGCGAGGAGTGAGAGTCCGGTTCTGATCATGGCCACAACGTCGCCTCCGCTCATGGTTGGGCGCAGTTTAGCGGAATAAATGTGGCGAACCAGTGGCGTGAATCCGGACTCGGGCGGGCTCACGAGGTTTTGACGGCACGCGCAACCGAGCTATGTTTGCCCGGATTGTTGGAGTGGAGGCGAAATTGACCCGCAAGGTCTGGATCGCGAACTACGTCTACGCCACCGAGTCGGGCGACGCCCGCACGACGACCAAGGAGATCGCGGCCGACACTTACGAGGCGGCGCAGGCGCTCGCGGCCGAGATCGCGCCGGCGGAGGAGTTCGTGGTCGCGCTCCATCCGCAGTCGGACGAACAGATCCTCGGTGCGGTGCGACACAGCGCGGCCAAGATCACGCAGGACAGGGCCTTCGTCCCGGGCGAGGACGACGAGTCGGAAATCGACGGCGCCATGGAGGCCAAGCTGCGCGCCCTGCTCGACGCGGCCGGTGGGCGGCAGGGCGGGGACGAAGGGTAACGAGGCCCCTCACCCGCTCGCATTCGCTCGCCACCCTCTCCCGCAAGCGGGAGAGGGTTATACCTGCCGACCTCGATGCCATTGCCCCTCTCCCGTAAAACGGGAGAGGGAGGGGCCCGCCGCAAAGCGGTGGGAGGGTGAGGGGCCTTTGTATTATCCCGCCAGCAGCGCCAACGCCTGGGCGTGCAGCTCGGCGCTGGCGGCGGCGAGCACGTGGCCACTGGAGTCGAGCCCGATCGCCCCGCCCCGCCAATCGGTGATCACCCCGCCCGCGCCCTCGACGACCCGGACCAGCGGCATGTAATCGTGGATTTTCATCTGCGCCTCGGCGATCAGCTGGACGTAGCCCGAGGCGAGCAGCCCATAGGCATAGCAGTCGAGTCCGAGGCGCCGGTACCAGCAGGCCGCCTCCAGGCGCTCGTAGGCCGCCATGTCGTCGCCCTCCTCGAACATGCCGGGCGAGGTCGTGAGCAAGGCCACGTCGGCGAGCCGGCTCGCCGGCCGGACCGAGGCGGGCTCGCCGTTGAAGGTCGTCGGCCGCCCGCCCGCACCGACCCAGCGTTCGCCGAGGACCGGCTGGCTGATCACGCCGAGGATCGGCTCGCCGGCCCGCAGCAGCGCGATCATATTGGTGAACACCGGGATGCCGCAGGCGAACGCCTTGGTGCCGTCGATCGGGTCGAGCACCCAGAGGTACTCGGCGTCTGGCCGCACCGGGTCGAACTCTTCGCCGACGATCCCATGCGCCGGCTGCTCGGCCTCGATCAGGGCGCGCATCGCGAGCTCGGCCTCGCGGTCGGCGGTGGTCACCGGAGTTGCGTCGGACTTGGCCTCGACGTCGAACTCCCGCCGGAAGTATTTCAACGAGATCTCGCCGGCGGCGTTCGCCATGCGGCCGGCGAGCTCGACGAATTCTTCTGCACAGGCGTCGGTCATGCCTCGATTGTCCTTGAAACGAAACGGGGCGGCAATGCGGCCGCCCCGGTGCAATTATTCCTCGGCTGCGTCGCCGTCAGGGCAGCGGCTTCGGGCTGCCCGAAAGTGACCTCAGATAGGCGATCATGTCGGCCCGGTCCTTGGCCTTCTTGAAGCCGGCGAACACCATCTTGGTGCCCTTCACGAACGCCTTCGGCTTGAAGATGAACTTGTTGAGGTCCTCGTAGCTCCAGGCGCCGCCGAGGCCCTTCAGTGCCGCCGAATACT
>JASLSL010000134.1 GCA_030743445.1 Alphaproteobacteria bacterium | reverse complement strand
CGTGGATCAACTGAAGGCGAGCGGCGTCGACGGGGCGCCGTTTTGAATTAGACCGGGCTCAGGAGCTGCCCGGCGGCGCGATCGGCATGCAGGCGACCTTGTGGCGCCGCAGCACGCGGCAGGAATCCCGCGCCTTGCGCTCCGTCAATCCGATCAACTGGGCGCGGTAGAGCTGTCCCTGGCCGCGTTGCACCACGGCGGTGAAGGCGGTGCGCCGAGTAATCCAGTTCGCCGCGTTGAGAGCCGCCATGCGTGCCTTGGCCGGATCGGAAAACGCCCCGACTTGGATCGCCCAGCGTTTCGGGGTGGTCGCAGCGGTCGATTTTACCCGGCGCGCGACCTGTCTTGGGCGGAGCGAGCGGTAGCTGCGCCGTGCGTATCGCGTCGGTCGCTTGTAGTTCTTGTACGCCGTCGTCTTCACCGGCGCCAGCCGGAACCCGCGCTCCAGGAGCTTCCGCATGTGACGGTCGCGGCCGGTCGCAGAGCGGCCGCCGAAGACGACGCCGATCAGCCGGCGGCCATGGCGCTCGGCCGAGGCCACCAAATTGAAGCCCGACGCCCGCGTATAGCCGGTCTTGATGCCGTCGGTGCCGGGATAGTCGTGCAGCAAGGTGTTGTGGTTGCGGAAGGTGCGGCCACCGTATTTGAACTGGCGGGTCCCGAAGTAGTGGTAATACTCCGGGAAGTCGACGATCAGCCGCCGCGCCAGGGTCGACATGTCGCGGGCGGTCGACATCTGGCGCCGATTGGGCAGCCCGGATGCATTGCGGAAATTGGTTCGCCGCATGCCGATTTCGCGCGCCCGCTTGGTCATCATCCGGGCGAACTTGGCCTCGGTGCCGCCGATCGCCTCCGCCGCCACCACCGCCACGTCGTTCGCCGATTTGGTGATCAACGCCAGCACCGCGTCCTCGACGGTAATCGACCGGCCGCGCTTGAGGCCGATTTTCGACGGCGCCATGCCGGTCGCCCGGCGCGACACCGAAAGCTTCTGCCTCAGGGTCAGCTTGCCGGATTTGAGGGCGTCGAACACCATGTAGAGGGTCATCATCTTGGTCAGCGACGCCGGGAAGTTGCGGGTGTCCGGATTGGTCGCGTGGAGAATCCGGCCGCTCCTGGCGTCGACGACGATCGAGGCGTAGCGCGCCTCGGCAGCGCCCAGCCCCGCGGCAAAGATAAAAATAACCGCTGAAATAAAACTCAGAAGGGATTTATTTGAATTATTGAGTTTCATTGTTCGTATTACAGTCTAATTACCAAATAATCGAGGCCAAGCGTCGCAAGCACCAACATTGCCGCCACGAAGTGTAATAAATCCCTCGAAAGATGTCTATTGCCTTTCCCGGCGCCCCCGGGCGCCTGTGCACCTGCATCCACCGTGCCGCGATTTCGAGGCCGGTGCGTGTGCAATCGGGCGAGGCGCCGAGATATTGCGTCCATGAACCTTGGAGGGGCCACATATTGCGCTGCAAAATAAATTTGCTGCAGTGCAAAATAAACCTTGACTGGTGCGCGGGAATACATATATTAGCGATGTTGTTGCAATGCAGCATAACGAGTTTTGCCCTGGAATTTCGGGGCGTTTCAAACCCGGTCGGCAGCGCGAGGACAACCGTTTCAGGTTTCCCGGTTCCCCCGGACGAAGGAGATAGAAGATGACGACCAAAGCAAAGACCACCACCAAGCAGGTCGAGGACGCCGTGGCCAAGGGTCAAGAGACCATGGAGCAGGCGCTTAGGGCCTCGAGCGAAGGCTACGAGCAGGCCGTTGCCATGACCAAGGATCAGGTCGAGAAGGCCAGCACCGCCTTTTTCAAGGGCTACGACGACTTCGCCACGATCAACAAGCAGAATGTCGATGCCTTCATGAAGGCCGGCAACATCTGGGCCAAGGGCACCGAGAGCGTCTCCAAGGCCTACTTCGATTTCGCCCAGGCATCGGCCGAGGCCGGCGTCGAGGCGACCAAGGCGCTGATGGGCGCCAAGACGGTCAAGGAAGCGGTTGACCTTCAGAGCGACTACGCGCGCAAGCGCTTCGACAAGATTGTCGCCGAGGGCACCCGCATCTCCGAGATGGCCGTCCAGGTGGGCAGCCAGGCTTTCGAGCCGATTCAGGACCAGTTCACCAAGACCGTCGAGAAGGCGCTGAAGACCCAGACCTTCTAACACTGATCGACCACACAGCTCCCGCCGCCATATACGGCGGGAGCCAGCACGGCCCCGCGTTTCCTCCCTCCCTCCCCCGCGGGGCCGTTTGCTGTCCGGGGAATGGCCGGGGTCCTCAGAGCGTTCCGGATTGCCGAAGGAAGAGCAAATGGCTACGTTGACGCTCGGAACCAGCGTTGATCTGGGAAATGTTGGAGTCGTCAAGGAGCCGCTGGTGTCAGACAGGCTGATCCTCTCCTCCGATTCGCACGTCTTCGAGCCGCCGGACCTGTGGACAGAACGGATCGACGATGCGTTCAAGAGCCGCGCGCCGCGCATGAAACGGGTCGGCGATGTCGACCATCTGGTGGTCGAGGACGGCCAAATGATCGCCGGCATCGGGCTGATTTCGAATGCCGGCGCGCGCTTCGAAGCGCCGGAGACGATTTCCGACCACGCCCGCTTCGAGGACGTGCACCAAGGCGGCTACGATCCGGCACGGCACCTGAAGGACATGGCGATCGACGGGGTGTCCGGCGAGGTGCTCTACCCCTCGCAGGGCCTGTTCTATTACAAGGTTGCCGACCCTCTGTTGTTCTCGGCGATCTGTCGGACCTACAACGACTGGCTCGCCGAATTCTGCGGCGTCGATCCCGACCGCCTCAAGGCGATCGCGATGATCAACGTCGACGACGTTGCCGACGCCGTCGGCGAATTGGAGCGTACCGCCAAGCTCGGCTTCGTCGGCGCCATGATCGCCGAATACCCCCTGGAGGAGCGGCGCTACGACCAACCCGACTACGAACCGCTATGGGCCGCGGCGGCGGCGCTCGACATGTCGCTCAGCCTGCACACCGCGACCCGGCGCGTGCACAGCAATTCCGCCCTCGGCGAACGCACCGTACACGACGCCAGCCGGCGCGCCACCAAGGTATTCCTGCCGGCGATCTCGATGTGCGACATGATTTTCTCCGGTGTGTTCGAGCGCCATCCCGACCTGCGCCTTGCGATCGTCGAATTCGAGCTGTCCTGGGTGCCCTACGTAGTGGTGAATATGGACTACACCTACCGCGAACGGCACGAGGAGGCGCTTTACCGCTTCAAGGGCGATACCCTGCCCAGCGACTTCTTCCAGCGGAACGTCTACCTGAGCTTTCAGGAGGACGACGTCGGCATCCGCATGCGCGACCGCATCGGCGTCGATTGCATGATGTGGGGCTCGGATTATCCGCACAGCGAATCCACCTTCCCGCGCTCGCGCGAGGTGCTGGACGAGATCCTAGAGGGCGTGCCGGAAGACGAGCGGGCCAAGATCGTTTGCCACAACACGGCGCGGCTCTATGGCTTCGACCTGGAGCGCATATCGCGCCCGCCGGTGGTCGGCTGAGGGCCGCACCAAAGCGATGCGAACTAGGCACTCGGAGTGGAGGGCGCAGCGGCCATAAGTCCATTTGCGTAGCGAGGAGCGAATGTCCGGAACGGGTCAATAGCGGACGCTCCTAAACTGATCCGATACCCCCTTTTCCCGAGCCCATCGCTTCCAATATTATAGGGATATGTGGAGGCATCCACCGGACCCGATATGAGCGAGCACGACAACGATCACGATCATGGCAACGGCAACGGCATCGACAGCGGCGTAATCGTCGAGACCAAGACGAAGACCAAGAAGCCGTCGATGTACAAGGTGCTGATGCTGAACGACGACTACACACCGATGGAGTTCGTCGTTCACGTGCTCGAGCGATTCTTCGCCATGGGCCAGGAACGGGCGACCCAGGTGATGCTTCACGTCCACCGCCGGGGGGTCGGCGTGTGCGGCGTGTTTCCTTACGAAGTCGCCGAAACCAAGGTGACGCAGGTGATGGACTTTGCGCGAAAGCACCAGCATCCGCTACAGTGCACCCTGGAGAAGGATTAGATGCTTTCACGTCGCCTCGAAAATAGCCTGCACCAGGCGCTCGCCTTTGCCAGCGATCGGCGGCACGAATACGCCACGCTGGAGCACCTGCTGCTCGCCCTGACCGACGATCAGGACGCGATCGCGGTGCTGCGCGCCTGCGGCGTCGACATCGAGCATCTGCAGCGCGACATTTCCGACTACCTGGACGGCGAGCTCGAAATGCTAATCACCGACTCGATCGAGGACCCGAAGCCGACCGCCGGGTTCCAGCGCGTCCTGCAGCGCGCGGCGATCCACGTCCAGTCCTCGGGCCGCGAGGAGGTCACCGGCGCCAACGTCCTGGTCGCGATGTTCTCGGAGCGCGAGAGCCACGCCGTCTACTTCCTGCAGGAGCAGGACATGACGCGCTTCGACGCGGTCAACTACATCAGCCACGGCATCGCCAAGGTGCAGGGCTATGGCGAGAGCCGCACCGTCGGCGGCGCCGACGACGACGTCCACGAGGAGCAGGTCAACAAGAAGGGCACCGAGGCGCTCGACGCCTACTGCGTCGACCTCAACAAGAAGGCGGCGGACGGCAAGATCGATCCGCTGATCGGCCGCCAAAACGAGATCGAACGCACGATTCAGATTCTCTGCCGGCGGACCAAGAACAATCCGCTCTACGTCGGCGATCCGGGGGTCGGCAAGACCGCGATCGCCGAAGGCCTGGCGCGGCGCATCGTCAACAAGGACGTGCCCGAAGTGCTGTTCGACGCGACGATCTATGCCCTCGACATGGGGGCGCTGCTGGCCGGCACGCGCTATCGCGGAGATTTCGAGGAGCGCCTGAAGGCGGTGATCTCGGAGATCGAGGAGCTGGAAGGCGCGATCATGTTCATCGACGAGATCCACACGGTGATCGGCGCCGGGGCGACCTCGGGCGGTGCGATGGACGCCTCCAACCTGTTGAAGCCGGCGCTCCAGAGCGGCACGCTGCGCTGCATCGGCTCGACGACCTACAAGGAATACCGCAACCACTTCGAGAAGGACCGCGCCCTGGTCCGCCGGTTCCAGAAGATCGACATCAACGAGCCGTCGGTCGAGGACACGGTGAAGATCCTGCGCGGCCTGAAGCCGTACTACGAAGAGTACCACAAGGTGCGCTACACGGCGGAATCGCTGCGTGCCGCGGTCGAGCTCTCGTCGCGCTACATCGGCGACCGCAAGCTGCCCGACAAGGCGATCGACGTGATCGACGAAGTCGGCGCCTCGCAGATGCTGGTCCCGCCCTCGCGGCGCAAGAAGACGGTCGGCGTCAAGGATGTCGAAAAGGTAATCGCCAAGATGGCGCGAATCCCGCCCAAGCAGGTCTCGAAGGACGACCGGCGGGCGCTCGCGACGCTGGAGCGCGACCTGAAGATGGTTGTCTTCGGCCAGGACAAGGCGATCAAGGAACTCGCGGCGGCGATCAAAATGTCGCGCGCCGGGCTGCGCGAGACCGAGAAGCCGATCGGCAGTTACCTGTTCTCCGGCCCGACCGGCGTCGGCAAGACCGAGGTCGCCCGCCAGCTCGCCCACACCATGGGCATCGAGCTGGTGCGCTTCGACATGTCGGAATACATGGAACGCCACAGCATCTCGCGCCTGATCGGCGCGCCGCCGGGCTATGTCGGCTTCGATCAGGGCGGCCTGATG
>JASLSL010000133.1 GCA_030743445.1 Alphaproteobacteria bacterium | reverse complement strand
AGCTTCATATCGATTGGCAGGCGCCAGGCAAACTCCACCACTTGGTGATCCAACAAGGGCGACCGCCCTTCCAAGCTCACCGCCATGGTCGCCCGGTCGATTTTGACCAGAAGGTCGTCCGGCAAATAGCTGACCGCGTCGGCATGCATCATGCGCGCGACCGGATCGCCGAGTACCGGCCACAGCGCCGGTGTCGCGAAGAAGCCGACCCGGGGCTTCGGCATCGGCCGGTCGGCAACTCGCCATCGGCTGATATGGCCCTCGTAGAAATCCTCGACGCGGCGCGCGGTGATATCGGCGATGCGCCGCTGCACCTTGTCGCCGAAACGGCTCGGCCGCGCCCCCATTCCGGTTAGCCAATTCAGCGCCCGATAGGGAACCGCCGCCGCGAGGCAACCGCCGAGACATCGGATCAAGGAGGGAACCATGCGGACGTAGCGCCACGCCCCCGCCGCCGCTTGGTAACGTGGATAGCCGGCGAACAACTCGTCGCCGCCGTCACCCGACAGCGCCGTGGTGACGTGCCGGCGGGTGAGCTGCGCCAGCAACAGGGTCGGCAACTGGCTGACGTCGGCGAACGGTTCGTCGTAGACCTGCGGCATACGCTCGACCAGCCCGAGCGGCGCCTCGGCGTCGGTCTTGAGCTCGGTGTGATCGGTGCCGAGGTGACGCGCGACCGCGGCCGCATGCTCGGACTCGTCGTAACGCGGATCGTCGAAGCCCACGGTGAAACTGTGCACGGGCCGCCCTGCAACTTTCTGCATCAGTGCCGTTACGGTCGAGGAATCGATTCCGCCCGAGAGAAACACGCCAAGCGGCACGTCGGCGACCATGCGGCGCTCGACCGAGCGGGTCAGCAGACGGTCGAGTTCATCGACCGCCGCCTCGAGGCCGCCCCGGAAGGGGTCGGCGGCGGCGCGCTCAGCGACATCGCGAGCGTTCCAGTAGGGACGCGGTTCCGGCAGCCGGCCGGGCGCCAGTCCATCGACCTCGAAGGTCACCAAGTGCCCAGGCGCTAGTTTGAATATCCCCTCGTGGATCGATAGCGGCGCCGGCACATAAGCGTAGCGCATGTACGCGGCGAGCGCCTTTGGATCGATTCCCTTGGCCCAGCTCGGATGGGCGGCCAGCGCCTTGAGCTCGGAGCCGAACAACAGCACCGGCCCCGACCAGCCGTAATAGAGCGGTTTCTCGCCCATCCGGTCGCGCGCCAGGGTCAGACGCCGGGTTTCCCGGTTCCATAGCGCGAAGGCGAACATGCCGTCGAACCGTTCCAGCGCCGCCTCGATGCCCCAATGGGAGATCGCGGCGAGCAACACCTCGGTGTCCGAGCCGCCGCGCCAGCCGCCGACGCCCTCCGCCTCGAGGGTCCGGCGCAGTTCCAGGAAATTGTATATCTCGCCGTTGTAGACAATGACGTATCGACCGTCGGCCGATGTCATCGGCTGGTGGCCTTCGGGGCCGAGGTCCTGGATCGCGAGACGCCGCGCGGCAAGCGCCAGACCCGACGCGGGCTCCGCATAAGTCCCGTCGTCGTCGGGACCGCGGTGGAGAATTCGCTCGGACATCGCCGCCGCCAGGCGATTCAGTTCGGCCTCGCCGCTCGAGCGCGTCGCTTCGATAAATCCCGCTATGCCACACATATGCCGATCCTAGAACCCGAAGCGTTTCTTCAACGACCGGCGCATCGCCGCCCAGCCCATCCAGAACCACGGCCCGAAGGAAGGCTCCGCCCGGCGCAGGACTTCATCGTACATGCCCGGATGGACCATCGAGGGCGGCACTTCGGGCGATCTCTCGAGCGCCTCTTGCAACTGCGGTGATGCGGCGAGCGCTTCCTCATTGGCGAACAACAGGGTGTTCTGCTTGTACCACCACGACACCTCGTCGTCCCGCCAGATCGCCGGCCGAATCGCGTCGATCGCGCGATATCCCTTGGCGGCGAACAAGTTCGACCAATAGGCCGGCCATTGTTCGTTGTAGTGATGCAGCCCGCCCTGGTGCGGAATCGCTGCCGAGAACAGCACGACCGGCGCCAGCCCGCACAACTCGGCGACGAATGGCTCCGCTGCCGCAGGCTGAAGATGTTCCGCGACCTCAAGGCATACCGCCAGGTCGAACCGGCGATCGAGTTCCAACGGGCGATCGAGGCGGCGGCGCGCGAACCGGTCGAGTGGAATCTTGATCTGCGCTTCCTCGACCCAGTCGCCGTCGACCCCGAACACGTCTTCGACCCCGTTCTCGCGGAACACGTCGAGCCAGGATGCATCGCCGCAACCGATGTCGATCGCGCTGCCGACGGTCACGAGTTGGCTCACCATCGGCACGATCCGGCGGGCCGACGGCGCCGCGGTTTCGTCGAGATCGGTATAGAACTGTTGGTCGTAACTTTGCACGTCGGATACTCGATAATTGGGCTCAGGTCGGCTCGAAGGCGGCGCAGCAGGTGTCGATGAAATCGGCGGCGTCGGCGCCGACCGGAGCGTAGCTCCAGAGATAACGCCAGAGCCAAGGCAGGGACATCGCCGAAAGCCCCCGATGGCGATAGACATACTTCCAGGCGCGGCCCGCGGCGCGGCGACACGCGAGGCGTTTCAAATCGGCTTCGGTTTCCGGGTGATCGCGCAGGAAATTCGCCAGCGCCAGCGTCACCCGTTGCAACTGTTTTGCCGGATCGTCCGACAGTCGCCCCGGCGCCTCTTCGGGCAGGAAGGCGACCGGCGCCTCGACCCGCAGCAGCGGCCAGCGCTGGGCGAGACGCAGGGTCAGCGAATACTCCTGCGAGTGGACAATCCGCTCGTCGCAGCCTCCGACCTCGCGCACCGCGGCGGTCCGGGCGAGCGACTGGGTCGGGTTGAACAGCGAGTTCCGCATCGCCTGGCGTAGCGGCCGCCAAATCAAGGTCGCGGCGGGGTGCTCCACCCGCGCGTGGAGGTCGATCCCGCTCTCGTCCCGGTACCGCGCCACGTTGCCGTAGGCGAGGCAGGCCGGGCTGTCGTCGAGCGCGTCGAGCAGCGTGATCGTCGCGAAGTCGCCGATCAAGTCGTCGGCGTCGACGAACTTGATATAGGGCTGCCGCACGAGCGCGATGGCGCGATTGGTGGCGCCCGCCGACCCCTTGTTGTCCTGCGATTCGATGACGACGTCGTCCCAGCCGGCGGTCAGGTCGCGCAGCGCCGCCAGCGAACCGTCGGTCGAGCCGTCGTCGACGAACACGTATTGGCGCGGGAAGTCGCCCTCCTGGCGCGCGATCTGGCGCAGCACGGACCCCAGGTGCGGCTCCTTGTTGTAGACCGGCACGACGAAGGCGACGCCCGTCTCGCGCATTGCGGTATTCTCCCCCACGCCTGACCCTACCAGCCGCCGGTGCCGAGCCAGCGTTCGAGCTGGTCCATCCGGTCGTGGCCCCAGAACGGCTCGTCGTCGACGAAGAAGAAGGGCGAGCCGAAGACGCCGCGCTCGATCGCCGCGTCGGTCTCGTCCTTGAGCCGTTGCTTTACCGCGTCGTCCTGGGTCGCGGCGACCAACGCCTCGCCGTCGATATGGTGGGCCGTGGCGACCCGGGCGACCTCGTCGGCGTCCGACATGTCGCGGCCAAGCCCCCAAAACGCGTTATAGACCGACTGGGCCAGCTCCTTCGCTTTTCCCGGATCGTCGTCCGAGAGCCAGTAATAGGCGCGACACGCGGCGAGCGAATTCATCGGCGTCACGTCGGGATAGGTGAACGGGACATCCAACAGCTTGGCGCAGCGCTCGACATCGCGGCGGAAGTAGTCGCCCTTCAATGGAATGTTCATAAACGGTGCGCCGCCGGTGAATTTGAACACCGCCCCCAGCATGAAGGGACGCCAATTGACCCGGCGCCCGAAGGTGGCGGCGAGGCCGTCGATCTTGAGGCTCGCGAAATAGCCATAGGGGCTCGAGAACTCGAAATAGAAGTCGATCGGCTTGTGGTCGGTCATGGTCGATCTCCCCTCACCACGGCAGCACCCTGCCGGTGTAATCGAAGAAGTGGCCGTTGTCGCCGGGCCCGAGGCCGTCGATCACCTGGCGCAG
Source organism: Alphaproteobacteria bacterium (assembly GCA_030743445.1). GTDB lineage: Bacteria > Pseudomonadota > Alphaproteobacteria > UBA8366 > UBA8366 > JASLSL01. The sequence continues at coordinate 2,393 of JASLSL010000133.1, read as the reverse complement.
GCCCGAGACGCTGGTCCTGACGTCGATCGCGGCACCCGCCCCGCCCATATCGGTCTGGACCCACCCGGGATGAACCGAAATGCAGGTGATGCCGCGGGCGCCGAGATCGCCGGATATTCCCTTCATCGCCGCGTTGAGGGCCGCCTTCGACGTGCCGTAAGGCGTGTAGGACCCGCCCGACCCCTCGGCGATGCTGCCGAGGATGCTCGAGAGGAACACCATTAGCTTGCGCTCCGAGCCCGCCACGTTGTCGGCGAAGGCCTCGGCGATGCGGATGGGTGCTATGGTGTTGACCCGCAACACCCGTTCCCAGTCGTCGTAGTCGAACGAGCCGAAGGCCTGGCCGGACGCGGCGGAGATGCCGGCGTTGTTGATCAACAGGTCGATCGGCTCGCCGGCGAGCTGGCTTGCCACGTCCTCGACATCCAACTGGCTGGCGACGTCCATCGCCAAGGCGTCCTCGAGACCCGCCGCCTGGGGGTCGCGGCAGGTGGCGATGACGCGCCAGCCGGCCTCGGCGTATTGATGGCCGAACTCGCGGCCGATGCCGCGGCTGGCGCCGGTGATCAGGACTGTCGGCATCGGCTCACGCCTCGTTCCCGCCGCCGACCCGCGCGGTCACCTCGATCTCGATCTTCATCCGTGGATCGACCAGGGGTGCGACGACGAATGTGTTGGCCGGCCGGACGTCGCGGCAGTAGTCGCCGATCACGTCGATGGTCGCTTCGTAATAGGACGCCTCGGCGACGAAGACCTGGACCTTGACCGCATCGGCGAAGCTGGCGCCGAGCTCGTCGAGCGCCCAGTTGATGTTCCGGAACACCTGGTGGGTCTGCTCGACCACGTCGTCGGAGATCGTGCCCGCGACATAATCGAAGCCGGTGCAGCCCGAGAGGAACACCATGTCGCCGTCGCGCACGCCGCGGGAATAGCCGCCGCGTTCCTCGAACGCCGAGCCGGTGAAGAAATGCCGTCGCGCCATGTGTGTCCTCCCCTAAATACTATTCCTTCGGCCGGCGCCGCGGACGCGGCACCAGCTCGCCGCCGCAATTGGGACAGATGCGACCCATCTCCTCGGTGCACGGCGTGCAAAAGGTGCATTCATAGGAGCAGATATGCGCCTCGCCCATATCCTCCAGCCCGGAGTCGCACTTCATGCAAGCAGTTTTCATCTCAAGCGACATCACCCGGTCTCCTCGAACAGCTCGCGGCCGATCAGCATGCGGCGGATTTCCGAGGTGCCAGCGCCGATCTCGTAGAGCTTGGCGTCGCGCAACAGCCGCCCGGTCGGCGATTCGTTGACGTAGCCCATGCCGCCGAGGCACTGGATCGCCTCGAGCGCCATCCAGGTCGCCTTTTCCGAGGCATAGAGGATCGCGCCGGCCGCGTCCTTGCGCGTCGTGTCCTGGCGGTCGCACGCCCTGGCGACCGAATAGACGTAAGCCTTGCAGGCGTTCATCGTGGTGTACATGTCGGCGAGCTTGCCTTGCATCAATTGGAACTCGCCGATCGGCTTGCCGAACTGCTCGCGCTCGTGGACGTAGGGCACGACCGCGTCCATGCAGGACTGCATGATGCCGAGCGGCCCGCCGGCCAGCACCAGGCGCTCGTAGTCGAGGCCGCTCATCAGCACGTTGACGCCGCCGCCGACCAGGCCCAGCACGTTCTCCTCCGGCACCTCGCAATCATGGAAGATCAGCTCGCAAGTGTTGGAGCCGCGCATGCCGAGCTTGTCGAGCTTCTGGGCCTTCGAGAAACCCTTGAAGGATCCCTCGACCAGGAAGGCGGTGATGCCGTGGGGCCCGGCCTGCATGTTTGTCTTGGCGTAGATTATTGCGACATCGGCGTCGGGGCCGTTGGTGATCCACATCTTGCTGCCGTTGAGGACGTAGCGGTCGCCGCGTTTGTCGGCACGCAGCTTCATGCTGACCACGTCGGAGCCGGCGCTGGGCTCGCTCATGGCCAGCGCGCCGACGTGCTCGCCGGAGATCAACTTGGGCAGATACTTGCGCTTTTGTTCGTCACTGCCGTTGCGCCGGATCTGGTTGACGCAGAGGTTGGAATGGGCGCCGTAGCTCAGTCCCACCGAGGCCGAGGCCCGACTCAGCTCCTCCATGGCCACGATGTGCTCGAGATAGCCCATGCCGGCACCGCCGTACTCTTCCTCGACGGTGACGCCGAGCAGCCCCAACGCCCCCATGGCGGGCCAGAGCTCGGCCGGAAACTCGTTCGAGAGATCGATCTCCTCAGCCCGCGGCGCCACCTGGTCGGCGGCGAAACTGCTCACCGAATCGCGCAAAAGGTCGGCGTCATCGCCGAGATTAAAGTCGAGACTGGGCAGCGTATTGGGCAACATGGCGAACTCCTGGGCGGGGCCTCAAGGACTCTAGCCG
>JASLSL010000132.1 GCA_030743445.1 Alphaproteobacteria bacterium | reverse complement strand
GGGTTAGCCGGCTTCGCCGGCTTGGCACAAACCAAGTTCCCTCTCCCCCTTGAGGGGGAGAGGGTAGGGTGAGGTGGTGTCGCGGGAATTAGCGCCCGCCCCCCTACTCCCCCAACACCTTCCTGAGGTAGTTCAGCAGGCTGATCACCGCGTAGTTGCGCAGGCGCGTTTTGTCGCCGGGCAGCGCCACGCTGTCGAGGTGCTCGGCGCCGTCGCGGGCGCCGTCGTGCCCACCTATCGATGTGACGATCCCCAGAAATACCATGCCGTTCGGGTGGCCTTCGTCCCGGGAAGGGCGGATCGCGGCGATGCCGATGTCGGCGCCGAGGGTGTCCCGGGCGCGCGCGGCCTCGGCGATGGCGCGTTTTTCCGCCGGTTCGGCCGCGGCCCCATCCGAATGCCCCGCGTTCGCGGGCGGGGAGATCAGCGCGCCCTTGAACGCGGCCTCGGCGCCCTCGATCTCGGTCAGGCGCGAGGTCAGCACGCCGCCGGTGAGCTCCTCGGCGACCGCGAGCGTCAGGCCGAGCGCCTTCAGGCGCTTCAGGATCACGACCTCCATGGTCTCCTCGTCGACGCCGAACACCACGTCGCCGAGCACGGCGCGGACCAGCGCTTCCTCGGCGGCGATGATCTCCTCTGCCGCCGCCTCGTCGCCGGCCTTGGCGGTGATCCGGATCTTGAGCCCCTCGATCCCGCTGGCCTGGAAGGCGAGGGTCGGGTTGCCGGTGCCGTCGAGCTCGTCGATGCGCGGCGCCAGCATCTCGGCGAGGCCGCTCTCGCTGTGGCCCCAGGTGCGGATCACCCGGCTGCGGATCACCGCGGTCTCGCCCGAGCGGCGCTGCAGGTCGGGCAGGATGGTGCCGGCCATCATCTCCTTCATCTCGCGCGGCACCCCAGGCACCGCATAGATCACCTTGTCGCCGAGCGGGCACACCAGGCCGGGTGCGGTTCCGGGCATCTCGGCGATCGGCGAGGCGCCCAAGGGGATGTCGGCCTGGCGCTTGTTGTTGTCAGTCATCACCCGACCGCGCGATTCGAACATCGCCCTGATCCGGGCGACGATGGCCTCGTCGCGCTCGAGCTCGACACCCATGATGCGGGCGATCACCTCGCGGGTGATGTCGTCCTGCGTCGGGCCGAGGCCGCCGCAGCAGATCACCGCATCGCTGCGCTCCAGGCCTTGGCGCATCGCCGCTTCCATGCGTTCGAAATTGTCGCCGACCTTGACCTGGAAGTGGGAGTCGATGCCGGCGAGCGCCAACTGCTCGCCGATCCAGGCCGAGTTGGTATCCATGATCTGGCCGAGCAACAGCTCGGTGCCGATGGCGACGACCTCGCAACGCATGCCGTGCGATCCCCTCAGAGTCCCGCGGCGATCGCGTCGCCGGCATCGTCGAGCGCCTGGCGCGACTTGGCGACCATGCGGGTCAGGTGCAGGAACCCGTGCAGCACGCCGGGATAGATCGTGCAGGTGTTGGCGACGCCCGCCTCGTCGAGCTTCTCCGCCAGTGCCGGGGAATTGTCGCAGAGCGGGTCCATCTCGGCCGCCGCGATATGGCAGGCCGGCACGCCCGAGAGGTCGGCGGCGAGCAGGTTCAGCCGCTTGTCCTCGTGCAGCTTCGGGTCGGTTCCGACATAGCTTGCGCGGTAGAACTTGCGGTTCGCGTCGGAAAGCCCGTACTCGGGACCGCCGTATAAGGCGATCGACTGGCTCTCCTTCAGCCCGTAATTGCCGTAGACCAGGACGAGCAGCTTCAAGACGTCGGCCCGTCCCGCCTGTTTCAACGAGTAGGCGGTGGCAAGCGAGATCGCCGCCCCCGCGGAATCGCCGCCCATGCCGATGCGCGCCGCATCGATGCCGAGCTCACCCGCATTGCCGGCCGCCCAGTCAAGCACGGCGATGGCCTCGTCGATCGGGGTCGGGAATTTGTGCTCGGGCGCCAGGCGGTAGTCGACCGAGCAGAACGCGGCACCCAAACGCTCGGCGACCCAGCGGCTGATCCTGTCGTGGGTCTCGATCCCGCCATAGACGAAGCCGCCGCCGTGGAAATAAAACATCAGCGGCAGCGCCTCGGCCGCCTCGGCGGCGGCGGCCGGGTAATAGAGGCGCAATGGAATCTCGCCGTGCGGACCCGGGATCGCCCCGTCCTCGGTCCGCGCCATTTCCGGGCCGTCCTCGTTCCAATAGCGGCGCTCGCGCGCGTACTGTTCGCGGACTTGGCTGATCGGCGCCTTGGTGACGTCGAGCTTGCCTTCCGGCAGCAGGCTGCGGCTCTGCATCATCGCCGCCGCCATCTCCGGATCGATGCCGGGATATTCGATCGGGTCGCTGACCGCGCTCATGGTTCACTCTCCCCGTGGTTTGTTCGGGTCGCAGTTTTACCCTCTCCGCGCCAGCACGTCGATCTCAATAGAAATTCCGCGCAGCCCCAGTAGTCGTCATTCCCGCGAAAGCGGGAATCCATGCCTGAGCGTCGGCGTTGTCCGGGTCTCCCAGGCATGGATTCCGGCCTCCCGCATTGCGCGCTCCGGAATGACGAGGTGGGAAAGCACAGACTCAACCGCCGTCCGCCGCGATTTTCTCGAATATGCCCTGGTGCAGGCGGAAGGCGGCGTCCTGCGGCTCGTCGAGTTTCAGGATTTGCGGCCGGCTCGAACCCGGCATAGAGGCCGCGCAGGACCCGCCCCGCGGCGCCATGGGTCACGACGATCATCCGGGTGCCTTGCGCAATTCCGCCGAGCCAATCGCCCAGGCGCGCCGCCAGCATCGCGTAGCTCTCGCCGCCGGGCGGCACGTAATGCCAATGATTCTCGCGCCGCCGCTGCTGTTCGCCCGGCCATTTTTCCTCGATCTCATGGCGGGTGTGGCCGTCCCAGTCGCCCCAGGTGAATTCCATCAGGCGCTCGTCCTCGTGGCAGCGCGCCGGATCGAAATCGAGCTCGTCGCGGATCAGCTCGGCGGTCCGCCGGGTGCGGCCGAGCGGACTCACCGCCATGGTGAATTCGTCCAAATGTGCGATCTCGGCGGCGAGGCGCCGGCCGATGCCGCGGGCCTGGGCCTCGCCCAATTCGGTCAGCCTGGAATCCCGGTGGCCCTGAACGCGCCCGCCGCGGTTCCATTCGGTCTCCCCGTGCCGGACGACATATAGCAGGCGATCGACCATCGGTGCCGTGGCTTATACCCGCCGCGCCCGCACGTCGATCTCGACCAGGGCGCCGAGCGCCAGCGCGGTGACGCCGACGCAGGTCCGGGCCGGCAGCCGGTCCTCGGGGAAGTAAGAACGGTAGACGTCGTTCATCGCCGAGTAGTCGCGCTCGAAATTCGTCAGATAGACCCGGGCCGACATGATGTGCTCGAGCCCGAGGCCGATCTCGGCGAGGATCGATCCGATGTTCGCCATCACCTGACGGGTCTGGGCGCCGACGTCGGCCGGCAGCGGCTTCAAATCGTGCCCGGCCGAGTCCTGTCGCGGGTCGATCGGCATCTGGCCGGTCAGCTGGATCCAGCCGTCGACCTCGACCGCGTGGCAGAACGGCGCGAAGGCCGCGGGTGCGGATCGAATGTCGTGGAAGATCATCTCGGACATGGCGGGTCTCCTAAGAAATTCCGGGGACACGATATCGGCACCTTAGTGCCGTTCAGTAACGGAGGTCACCATCGTGTCCCCGGAATTTCGCATTGTTACCAGATTGCCGTTCCCGCGAAAGCGGGAATCCATGCCTGAGTATTTCGCAGCGGCAACGAGCCTGTCGGTAATTCTCAGGCATGGATTCCGGGTTCGCGCATCGCGCGCCCCGGAATGACGACGAAGAGAGGCGCCTACTCCGCCTGCTGGGCCGTCTCGAAGCGCGAGCTGCCGGGCACGTAGAGGTCGAGCAATCCCTTGCCGTTGCGCTTGCTCTTCGGGTCCTCGAGCCAGAGCCGCACCAGATGGCGCTTGTGCCCCGCGTCGTCGCGGTATTCGGTGCGCGAGTGCAGCAGCACGAAGTTGTTGACGAACTGCATGTCGCCTCGTCGGAACTGCATCGACAAGGCCATCCCCGGGCGCTGAAGCAGGCCGTCGAAGTAATCCAGCACCTCGACCTCGTGGTCCGAGAGCGTCATGCCCTCCTTCTCGACCCAGTCGATCGGGTTGCGATTATAGCAGCAGTGGAGATAGCCGCCGTAAAACGCGAACACCGGGATCGGCTCGGGCGACAACGGGTCCTCGCCCGGGTCGTGCTGGCCGCGCCGGTGGTGGTAGAAGCCGGTGAGCAGGGTTTCCATGTATTCGGGCTTTTCCTCCAGCACCGTGTTGTAGAGCCGGGTCGCGCTCACCAAGAGGTTGGACCCGCCCTTGGCGGCCGTGCCGAGGCACAGCAGGCCCACCAGGTCGGCGCCGTCGGAATGGAACGGCAGCAGCTTGTTGCTCATATAGCCGCGCGAGCGGTGGCTGTACTCGACGTCCTTGTCGATGACGTCGACCAGGCGCTCGCCCTCGTAGTTCTGCACCACCGCCTCGCCGATATGAGCGCCGATGCCGCGGAAGGCGGCTACATTCTCCTCATAAGAGTAATCGTCGACCGGCCAGCCGCGCAAAACTGAAAAGCCGCGGCCGTTCTCGATCTCGTCATAGGCGGCCCCGAGCAGCACCTGGGTCTCGGGCAGCGGGAAATTCTCAGGCGCGAACTCGCCGCGGCCCTCGGCGAGCGCCCTTCGCATCGCCGCCGCGATCTCATCGATCATCGCCGGCGAGAGCTCGTGGATCCAGCTTTCGCCTTCGGCGAAGTCGTCCCCGGTCCAGACGTTGGATTCCTTTATGGGCGCCGCCGACATTTCACTTCCTCGACGAAATTTCGCTAAGCTTAGCGCGAAACGACCGGGAAGGAAAAACACCGTGACCGACTGGAAGGAACTGCACGACCATATGATCGTGATCGACGCGACCTGTCCGCTGCTCCACGATAAAGCGATGACGGCGTGGTATCGCGAGGGGGGCGCGACCGCGGTGGCGCCGACCGTGGGCGGCTTCCGCGGCGGGGCGGCCCATACGGTGAAGGCGCTCGGCGGCTGGCTGAAACATATCCGCGAGACCCCGGGCTTGCGCCACGTCACCGCTGCGTCGGACATCGAGGACGCCAAGGCGGCGGGCGAGCTCGGTTTGATCTTCCACTTCCAGGGCACCGACCCGATCGAGGAATCGCACGACGCGATCGACGCCTATGCGGCACTCGGTGTCGGCATGATCCAGCTCTGCTACAACGCCAAGAACCGGATCGGCGACGGCGCCGGCGAGCGCACCGATGCCGGGCTCTCGGACTTCGGCATCGCCGCGATCGAGCGGATGAACGCCAACCGCGTCGTCGTCGACTGCGCCCATACCGGCTACCGCACCACGATGGAGGCGGTCGAGGCCTCATCCGCCCCGGTCGTCGTCTCGCACGCCAACGCCAAGGCGGTGTGCGACAACCGGCGCAACGTGCCGGACGACCTGATCGAGGCGGTGGCGAAGTCGGGCGGCCTGGTCGGCACGGTCGGGTTCCCGGCGTTTCTCGGGCCCGAGACGCGGCCGACCCTGGATCGCTTCATCGACGACATCGCCTACAAGGCGAAGCTCGTCGGCATCGAGCATGTCGGGCTCGGCATCGACTATTTTCCGGGCCAGCACCCGGTCGCCGACGAGGCGGCGGCGATGGCGCGCTACGAGATGCGGTTGTCGGACGCGAGCGGCTGGCGGGCGGAGGACTATCCGCCGCCGCCCTATCATTTCCCCGAAGGCATCGAGACGCCGCGGACGCTCGGGAACCTAACTCGGGGATTGCTCGAACGCGGCTTCGCCGAGGACGAGGTGCGCCAGGTCATGGGGCTCAACTGGCTGCGCGTGTTCCGCGAGGTCTGGGGCGGGTAAGACCCTCACACTCCCGCTACGCGGGGCCCTCCCTCTCCCACTAGTGCGGGAGAGGGTAAGGCGGCTTCGCCGTCTTGAGTGAAATCTTTAGATCCCCTCCCTCTCCCAGGAGAGAAGGGTATTTTCTTTCGGTCGCATTGACCCTCTCCCGCTTGCGGGAGAGGGAGGGACCCG
>JASLSL010000131.1 GCA_030743445.1 Alphaproteobacteria bacterium | reverse complement strand
TTGCAGCATACGGCATTCTGCGGTATTCGGCAAAAACCGTCGCGGCGCGGATGGGGCTGGCGTATAGTCTCGCGCTTCTAGCCAAGGCCTCCATTTCGCCAAGGCGCCTCATTGCAACGGAAGGACAACGGACATGGACGACAATTCGGCGCGGGCATCGCACATCCTGGTCAGTTACGAGGGGTTGCAAGGGTCGGACTCCGGCCGCTCGAAGGAGGAAGCCCAGGAGCTGATCGGGACAATACAGGCGGAGCTCGCCAACGGCGCCGATTTCGCCGAGTTGGCGGGGGAGCATTCGGATTGTCCGTCCGGCGCCGGTGGCGGCGAGCTCGGCGAGTTCGGCCGCGGCGACATGGTGCCGGAATTCGACGAGGTGGTGTTCGACCTCGAGCCCGGCGAGGACTCGGACGTGGTCGAAACCGCCTTCGGCTTCCACCTGATCCGCAGGACCGAGTGAGCCGAGATTTAAGCTGGGTTACTCGAAATCACAAACGGTCATTCCGGACGGCGCGTGGGCGCCGATCTGGAATCCATGCCTGGGACTCAGGACATTCTCTCTATCGCATTCGTCGGCGATGCTCAGGCATGGATTCCCGCGTTCGCGGGAATGACAGTGAAGCCGTGCCTGCCAGCTATTTTATCGGCTGAGGGGGACTTGAGGGACCCCGGAATTCGAGCCAAGTTATGCCCATGAGCCCTCTCGTGGCCCGGATCGAGGCCAACTATCGCTACATCGTCGTCTTGGCCTCGCTGGGGATGATGCTGATCGGCACCGGCAGCATCTTTCTCTTGATCGTCACCCTGAAGCCGATCGCCCAGGACTTCGGCTGGCCGCGCTCGGTGCCCTCGTTCGGCTATTCGCTGCAGTATCTCGGCGCCGGGATCGGCAGCATCGCCATGGGGCACTGGTTCGACCGCTCGGGCATGGGCAAGCCCGCGGTGCTCGGCGCGGTTATGATCGGCTCCGGCCTGCTGGTGGTCAGCGCGATGGTCAACGAGTGGCAGTTCTACATCGCCTACGGCGTGCTGATCGGGCTGCTCGGCCACGCCACGCTCTACGCGCCGCTGATGGCCAACATCATCCGCCTGTTCGAGGTCCGGCGCGGCATGACGGCCGGCGTCGTCGCCAGCGGCCAGTCGATCGCCGGCGCTGTCTGGCCGCCGATCTTCCGCTATTTCAACGACGCCGTCGGTTGGCGCGAGACCTATTTCTGGTTCGGCATCTTCGTGTTGGCGACCATGTTGCCGCTCGCCTTGGTTTTTTGGCACCGCTCGGCGTCGGCGACGGCGCCGAAGATTTCGACATCGCGCGCCACGTCCGGCACGGTCCGGCCGGCGGCCGCCTCGGCGCCGGAGATCGACATCGGCGTCTCGCCGTTGATGCTGATGACGGCGCTCTGTGTGGCCATCGTCGGCTGCTGCATATCGATGGCCTTGCCGCTGGCGCAACTCGTCAGCCATGCGACCGATCTCGGTTACTCCTACGCCCGGGGCGCGGAAATGCTTGCGCTCGCCTTGTTGCTGAGCTCGGTCTGCCGGCTCGGCATCATCGGGCCGGTGGCCGACCGGATGGGCGGGCTCAAGGCGATGTTCGTGTTCTCCGTCTTGCAGACGGTGACGGTCGGCGCCTTCGCCTTCGTCGACGGAATCGTCACCCTCTATCTCGTCGCCGCCCTATTCGGGATCGGCTATGGCGGCATCCTGCCGGTCTATCCTATCGTCGTGCGCGAGTATCTGCCGGTCGAGGGGCTCGGCCGTTGTACCGCGACGGTGATCCTGTTCGGCGGCATCGGCATGGCGATCGGCGGCTGGTTCGGAGGCTGGGTCTACGATGTGACCGGCGACTACGCGCCGGCCTTTATCGTGGGTGCCGCGGCCAACGCGGTAAACCTGGCGATCATCTGGGCGCTGATCCGGCGCACCGGCCGGCCCGCCGCCGGGGCCGTCGCGGCGGCGGCCGAATAGTTACAAATCGCCTTCCTCGCGCAGCATGCCGATCGAGGCGCGGACCGCCTCGGCGGTCAGCGCGACGTCCTCATCGGTATGGGCGGCCGAAACCGTGCCGCCCGGCTTGCCGGTGATGTCGACCCCGTTGGTCAGCATCGCGAGGCGGAACTTGGCCACCGACGGATGGCCGCCGGCCTTGCGCATGGTCTCGAAGTCCTGGGCGTAGCCGTCGAAGTTCTTGGGGTCGATCTCCAACCCCTCCGGGTTGGTGAAGAAATAGAAGCCGGAATGGTCGCCATAGCACGCCCAGGGCACGCCCTCGTCGGCCAGCACGTCGTTGACCGCGGCGCGGATCTTCGCGGTCTGCTGGCTGGCGCGATCGCAGACCTCGCCCGAGGCGATCTCCTTCAGCGCGGCCACACCGGCCGCGGCCGAGACCGGATTGGCGTTGTAGGTGCCCTGGTGGGCGATCTTGGTGAAGCCCTTCTTCTCCGCAACCTCGAAGTCGAGCAGGTCGAGGATGTCGCGCCGGCCGGCGACGGCACCGCCCGGCAGGCCGCCCGAGAGGATCTTGGCGAGCGAGGTCAGGTCCGGCGCGATGCCGTAATGCGCCTGGGCGCCGCCGGGCGCGACCCGGAACCCGGTCACCACCTCGTCGAAAATCAGCAGGATGCCGTGGCGCTCGGTGATCCGGCGCAGCTCGGCGACGAACTCGCGGTCGAGCGGTAATTGGCCGAAGCTCGCCCCGGTCGGCTCGAGGATCACCGCGGCGATGTCGTCGCGGCCGTCGAGCGCCTCCCGCACGCTTTCGATCGCATCGGGCCTGACCACCACCATGCCCTCGACGATGCCGTCGAGCACCCCCGGCGGGACGCCGCCTTCGTAGTCGGCTCGGTTGGCGAACGAGACGTGGTCCTGCCAGCCGTGGAAGTGCGAGAGGAAGCGCACGATCCGGGTCTTGCCGGTGAAGGCGCGGGCGAGCCGGAAGGCCATCAAATTGGCTTCGGTGCCGGATGCGGTGAACCGGACCTTCTCGGCCGAGGGCACCAACTGCTGGATCAGGTCGCCCCACTCGACCTCGAGCTCGTGAGAGGCGCCGAAATGGGTGCCGAGGTCGAGCTGGCCGTGTACCGCCGCCATCACCGCCGGGTGGTTGTGGCCCAGGATCAGCGCGCCGTGACCGCCGAAGTAGTCGACATACTCGTTGCCGTCGACGTCCCATTTGCGCGAGCCCTCGGCGCGGGCGACGTAGATGCCGTAGGGGTCGGTCTTGCGCGAATCGTGGGTGATGCCGCTCGGGAAAATCTCGCGTGCCTGCTCGGCACGGGCGGCCGAGCCCGGGGTCTTCTCGCGATAGGCGGCGACGATCTTGGAATTGGTCAGCGATGAATCGGGCATGGCGGTCGTCCTGTCAGGTCGGTGTTGAGTTCATATCCACGGTCTCACGTTCGGCGCGGGCCGTCGAAGGCGGTGACCTCGGGCAGGTCGCCCTCGAAGCGCTCGACCTCGACCAGCGCGCTGTGGGCGATCGGCCCCTGGCCGAGCTTCGAGGTTCCCTTGTCGAGGGTCAGCACGTTGGGATTGCCGTGCTTGTCGAGCGCGCCGACGCGTCCCGGCTCGACCGGGTCGTACCAGGCGCCGGTCGAGAGCCGGATCACGCCCGGACGGACGCCGTCGCTCAGCATTGCGCCCGCCAGCACCGCGCCGCGGTCGTTGAAGATACGCACGATATCGCCTTCGGATATCCCGCGCGCCGCGGCGTCGCCGGGATTGATCGCCACCGGCTCGCGCGCCGAGATCTTGCTCTCCAGGCTGACCGGGCCGTGGTCCATTTGGGCGTGCAGGCGGGTCTGCGGCTGGTTCGACATCATGTGCAGGGGGTAGCGCTCTGCGACCTCGCCGCCGAGCCATTCGGCCGGCGCGAGCCAGGTCGGATGGCCGGGGCAGTCGTCGTAGCCGAAACTTGCGATGGTCTCGGAACAGATCTCGATTCTGCCGGACGGTGTCCGCAGCGGGTTGGCATTGGGATCGTCGCGGAACGCCTCGAACGCGATGAAGGGCGTCTCCGGCGCCGGCGCTTCAGCGTAGCCGTGTTGCCAGAATTCCTCGAAGTCGGGCAGTTCGATCTTCTCGCGCGCCGCCTGCTGGCGCGCGACGTCGTAAAGGTGGCGCATCCATTCGCGCTCGTCCCGTCCTTCGGTGAAGGCCTCGGCGACGCCGAGCCGCTCGGCGAGCGCGGCGAAGATGTCGTGGTCGTTGCGTGCCTCGCCGATCGGCTCGACTGCTTGTTCCATCGCCAGGATGAAGCGGTCGCGCGAGCTGGCGCCGATATCGTTGCGCTCGAGCGTCGTTGTTGCCGGCAGCACGATGTCGGCGTGCCGGGCCGTCGCGGTCCACCACGGCTCGTGGACGATCACCGTTTCCGGCCGGCGCCAAGCCTCGATCAGCCGGTTCAGGTCCTGGTGGTGGTGGAACGGGTTGCCGCCGCACCAATAGACCAGGCGGATGTCCGGATAGGTCCGGTCCATGCCGTTGAACTGATAAGAGTCGCCGGGGTTCAGCAGCATGTCCGAGATACGGGCGACCGGAATGTAATCGCGGACCGGGTTCTCGCCGGTCGGCATGTTGGGCACCGCCAAGCGGGTCACCGGATTGCCGTTGCCCGACATGCTGCCGTAACCGAAACCGAAGCCGCCGCCGGAAAGCCCGACCTGACCCAACATAGCGCCGAGCGCCACGGTCATCCAATAGGGTTGCTCGCCGTGG
>JASLSL010000130.1 GCA_030743445.1 Alphaproteobacteria bacterium | reverse complement strand
TCGATCGGGCCCTAGGCCCCGCAACGGCCTCAGTCGCGCCAGAACGGCTTCTCGGCCTCGGCCGCCATCGTCGCGCGGTTGAGCCCGATATCCTTCAGCATGTGATCGTCGAGCCCGGCCAGAGCTCGGCGTTGGCGCGCGCGCTCGGCCCAGTTCTCCAGGGTCTGGACGATGCCCGCGACGGTCGTTCCGACGCTCTGGCCCTTGCCGATGATCGCACCGGCGCCACTTGCATGTGCGTTGTACCGATCGAAGTTCATAACAGTTCTCCTTATCTTTCTCAGCGCTCCGGTCTAATCATCGTCGCGCTGAAGTTCTTTTCTAAGGCCTGATATAGGGATGTTTACTTGACTCGACAAACGATAAATTATAATAATATGGATAAGTTTTAGTTATCCGAGAAAGCCAAAGGATCGAGCCATGGCGACCCTGCTGCCGCCGCTGAAGTCGCTGCCGGTATTCGAGGCGGCGGCCCGGCATTTGAGCTTCACCAAGGCGGCGGGCGAGCTCAACGTGACCCAGGCGGCGGTCAGCCACCAGATCAAGGGGCTTGAGGACTGGCTCGGCATCGACCTGTTTCGCCGCTACAACCGCCGCCTCGCCCTGACCGAGGCGGGCCAGGCCTACCTGCCGAGCGTCCGCGATTCGCTCGACGCCCTGGCCCGGGCGACCGAAAACCTGAGGGGGACCGAAGAAACCGGGGCGCTGACGGTCAGCGTGCTGACCTCGTTCGCGGCGACTTGGCTGATGCCGCGGCTGCGCTACTTCCGCGCCTCGCACCCCGAGATCGACGTTAGGATCGACGCCGAGGACGGGCTCGCCGACTTCGCCGCGGGCGACGTCGACCTCGCGATCCGCTATGGTCACGGCGACTACCCGGGGATGCGGGTCGACCGGCTGATGACCGAGGACATCTTTCCGGTGTGCAGCCCAAGGCTGCTCGAAGGCCCGCACCCGCTGCGCCGGCCCGAGGACCTGCGCCACCACACCCTGCTGCACGACACCAAGCGCGACGACTGGCAGCGCTGGCTGATGGCGGCCGGCTTCGAGGACTATTACTCGTCCCACGGGCCGGCCTTCAACTTCGCCAACATGGTGCTCGACGCGGCGATCGCCGGCGACGGGGTGGCGCTCGGACGCAGCGCCATCGCCGAGGAGGCGCTCGCCGACGGGCGCCTGGTCAAGCCGTTCGACGTCTCGCTGCCGGCCGAGTTCGCCTATTACATCGTCACCCCCGAGGCGACCGCCGACCGGCCCAAGATCGTGGCGTTCCGCGAGTGGTTCCTGGAGGAAGGCGCGGCGTACGTGGATTAGGCCCCCGGGCGCGAGGCCCCCGGGCCCGAGGCCCCTCACCCTCCCACCGCTACGCGGCGGAGGTCGACTAGGCCCCTCACCCTCCCACCGCTACGCGGCGGGCCCCGCCCTCTCCTGTCGTCACGGGAGAGGGGCTTATCCACCGAGTAGGGCACCAATAACCCTCTCCCGCTTGCGGGCTTAAACGCCTGGCCGGGCGTTTAAGGGTGGCGAGCGAATGCGAGCGGGTGAGGGTGGCCGCGGAGCGGCCGGCGGCGACTACGCCAGCGCCTTGGCCAACCGGTCCATCGCTTCTTCCAGCGACCCCGGCGCGCGGGCGAAGCAGAGGCGCAGCCAGCCTTCGCCGTGCGGCCCGAAGGCGGTGCCGGGGGCGAGCCCGACGCCGGCCTCGTGCACCAGGCGCTGGGCGAAGCTTAGGCTGTTGTCCATGCCCTCGAGGGCGAAGAAGGCGTAGAACGCGGCCTCGGGCGGGCTGTAGGTGACCCGCGGCAGCTCGGCGAGGCGCCGGCTCACGACCTCGCGGCCGGTGCGGCAGCGCGCGACCATCGAGGCGACGAAATCCTCGCCTTGGCTTACCGCCGTGACCCCCGCGTGCTGCAGGAAGGCCGGGGTGCCGCTGGTGTTGTACTCGACCAGATTGCCGAGATCGTCGCGGATCGCGGCCGGGTGGGTCAGCCAGCCCATGCGCCAACCGGTCATCGCCCAGGACTTGGAGAAGCTGTTGACCACGATCACCGGGTCCTCCGGGTCCGCGATCTCGAGGAACGACGGCGCGTGGGCGCCCTCATAGACGATGCGGGCATAGACCTCGTCGGCGACCACCCACATCCCGCGCTCGCGGCAGAAGTCGAGCAGCGCCTGCTGCTCGGCGCGCGACATCATCCAGCCCGTCGGGTTGCCCGGCGAGTTGACGAAAACTAGCCGGGTGCGCTCGTCGGCACTGTCGAGGACGCGCTCCAGGTCGAGCCGCCAGGCGCCCGCTGCATCCGCCTCGAGCCCGACCCGGCGCACTTCGCCGCCCATCACCTCGGCCGCCGCGGCGGCGTTGGGCCAGATCGGATCGACCACGATCACGTTGTCGCCGGGATCGACCAGCGCCTGCATCAGCATCATGATCCCGGTCATGCCGGACGAGGTCACGGTGATCCGGTCGACGTCGAGGTCGATGCCGTAGAGGCCCTCGCCATAGCGCACCAGGGTTTCGCGCAGCTCGGGAATGCCCCATTTGTGGGTGTAGAAGGTGTGCCCCGCGGCCAAGGCATCGGCCGCCGCCTGGCAGATGAACGCCGGCGTCGGCACGTCCGACTCGCCGTACCACAGCGGTATGACGTTCGGGTCTTCGAGCGCCAGGGTCGAGACCTGCATGATCTGCTGGGTCTCGAGCGCCTCGATCCCGGGCCGGAGCCCGGGAAGTGCTGCGAGCATGGGTTTTCCCGCGGCGGCCTTGGTCATCGCGCGATGCCTTGCATGAAATCCAGGTCGCGGGTTGTAGCAGTCCAGGCCAGCGATGCAAATTCGGAAATGACTCGGGCGGCCCGATGCGGCCATACTCGGCCCGCGGCAAAGGGGCAAATGATGGCACTAACGGTTGAACGATTGGGCGGAAGCTTCGTCGCCGAGGTCGGCGGGGTCGATCTGGCGCAAGACCAGGAGGCCGCCTGGCCGGAGATCCACCGCGCCTATCTCGACCACAAGGTGTTGGTGTTCCCGGACCAGGACCTCTCGGCGGAGGACTACGCCGGCTTCGGCGCGCGGTTCGGCGAGCTCGCGCCACACACGATTCGCAAGTTCGCCCATCCCGACAACCCGGCGATCATGATCCTCTCGAACGCGACCGAGTTCGGCGCGCCCAAGGGGGTGCGGGACGCGGGCTCGTTCTGGCATTCGGACTGGTCGTACCGCGAGCTGCCGGCGAACGCCACGATGCTCTATGCGCTCGAAGTGCCCGGAGACGGCGGCGATACGCTCTTTGCCGACATGGCGGCGGCCTACGCGGCGCTCTCGGACGACATCAAGCGGCGGCTCGATGGGCTCACCTACCGCGGCCAGTACCGCTGGACCAAGGACCGCCATGACCCGGAATCGATGTGGAGCCTGCTCACCGAGGAGGAACGCGCCGAGAACCCGGAGGTCGAGCACCCGGTCGTCCGCACCCATCCCGAGACCGGCGGCAAGTCGCTGTTCGTATTTCCCGGCATCTCGGCCGGGATCAAGGCGATCGTCGACATGGACGAGGACGAGAGCGCCGCGCTTTTGGCCGAGCTTTACGCCCACGTGACCGAGGCGCGGTTCCAATACCGCTTCCGCTGGCCCGGGGCCGGGACGCTCGTGGTCTGGGACAATCGCTGCACCATGCACCGCGCGACCACCGCCGACCTGCCGGCCGACAAGCTGCGCACGCTGCACCGGCTCAGCACCGTCGGCGCCGCGCCGGTCTAGGTGTCGGTCGACAATCAACAGGGAGCCCCAAGGGGAAGAGATACATGAGCAAGATCGCACTGATCGTCGAATTCGAGATCAAGCCCGAAAGTCGCGCCGCGTTCATCGAGCTGATGCGGGGCCACGCCGAGGGCACGCTCGCCGACGAGGACGGCTGTTTGCAGTTCGACGTGCTGCTGCCGACCGAGGGCAACGGACGGGTGTTCCTCTACGAGGTCTACCGCGACGAGGCGGCGCTGCAGGAACACACCCAGTCAGGGCGCCTCGCCGCGACCCGCGAAGGCTATGCCGATATGATCGAAGGCCGCACGATCCACGTCTGCACCGTCGGCTGAACTAGCCCCCCTCCCTAACCCTCCCCCTCGTTGGGGGGAGGGGATTCACAGAGCAGAGGTACAAAAGATTGTTCCCCCTCCCCAACGAGGGAGGGGGTTAGGGGGAGGGGGTCCAGGTAAGAAATCGCCTCATGCCTCGCCCTGTCGACCTGCCTTCGCCGAAGCGAAGCTCCGGCTTCGCGCAGGCCGGAGGATGAGGTTCGCCATTTACCAATTCCTCGTGCTTCGACAAGCTCAGCATGAGGAATTGTTCGATCACCGCGACGGAGGAGAATTCGCCATGGCCGAGACCGAGACGGTCCGCGTCGAGCGCGACGGGCCGGTCACCACGATCGTTATCGACCGGCCGGAGGTGCGCAACGCGGTAGACAACGCGACGGCGGAGGGGCTGGTCGCCGCGTTCCGGGAATTCGACGCCGACGCCGAGCAGCGCATTGCGGTGCTCTGGGGTGCGGGCGGCACGTTTTGCGCCGGGGCCGACCTGAAGGCGATCGCGTCCGGCGAGCGCCAGGCGCGCTACGGGCGTTTGGCCGAAGGCGACGAGGGGCCGATGGGACCGAGCCGGCTCGAGCTCTCGAAGCCGGCGATCGCCGCGGTCGCGGGCTACGCGGTCGCGGGCGGGCTCGAGCTGTCGCTGATCTGCGACCTGCGCATCGCCGAGGCAAGCGCCGTCTTCGGCGTCTTCTGCCGGCGCTGGGGGGTGCCGCTGATCGACGGCGGGACGGTGCGGCTGCCGCGGCTCGTCGGCATGGGCCGGGCGCTCGACATGATTTTGACCGGCCGGCCGGTGGGGGCCGAGGAGGCACTCGCCATGGGCCTCGCCAACCGGGTCGTCGCCGACGGCACCTCGCGCGAGGCAGCGGAAAAATTGGCCCACGAGATCGCCGCCTTCCCCCAGCTCTGCGTCGAGATCGACCGCGCCTCGGCGTTCCGCCAGTGGTCGCTCGGCCAAGATGAGGCAATCATGGCCGAATTCGCCCACGGCATCCCGGTGGTCGAGAAGGAAGGCCGCGCCGGGGCCGCCCGCTTTGCCCAGGGCGCCGGCCGCGGCGGCACGTTCGGCGAAGGGTAGCTTCCCCCTCACCCGGCCGCTTCGCGGCCACCCTCTCCCGCCAGGGGAGAGGGTTGTCGATGTCGAGCTCGGCCTAAAGCCCCTCTCCCCTCGCGGGAGAGGGGTTTGGGGTGAGGGGCCTTTGCCCCTGCGGGGCCTACTTGTCCTTGCGCGGAGTCCAGTTGGTTTGCTGGCGGATCTCGCGGCGGCCGATCTGCTGGCGATGGACTTCGTCGGGGCCGTCGGCGAAGCGCAGCGCCCGCATCCGCGCCCACATGTAGGCCAAGGGGAACTCCTGGCTCATCGCACCCCCGCCGTGGAGCTGCATCGCGTTGTCGATCACCTCGAGCGCCATGTTGGGGGCGGCGACCTTGATCATCGCGATCTCCTGGCGCGCCGCCTTGTTGCCCACGGTGTCCATCATGTAGGCCGCCTTGAGCACCAAGAGCCGGTTCATCTCGATCTCGATCCGGGCCTGGGCGATGCGCTCCTGGGTGATGCCGCGCTCGGCCAAGACCCGGTCCCAGGTGGTGCGCTCGGTCGCGCGTTGGCACATCAGCTCGAGCGCGCGCTCGGCGACGCCGACGATCCGCATGCAGTGGTGGATGCGGCCCGGGCCGAGCCGGCCCTGGGCGATCTCGAAGCCGCGCCCTTCGCCGAGCAGCATGTTCGAGGCCGGCACCCGGACGTTCTCGAAGGTGACCTCGCCGTGGCCGTGCGGCGCGTCGTCGAAGCCCATCACGTTGAGCATGCGCAGGATGGTGACGCCCTTGGCGTCGCGCGGCACCAGGATCATCGACTGCTGATTGTAGGGCTCCGCGTCCGGGTCGGTCTTGCCCATGAAGATCAACAGCTTGCAGCGCGGGTCGCCCATCCCCGACGACCACCATTTGTGGCCGTTGATAAGGTACTCGTCGCCGTCGCGCACGATGCTGGCCTCGATGTTCTTGGCGTCGGAGGACGCGACGCCGGGTTCGGTCATCGCGAAGCACGAGCGGATCTCGCCGGCGAGCAAGGGCTCGAGCCACTCCTTCTTCTGCTCCTCCGAGCCGTAGCGCTCCAACGTCTCCATATTGCCGGTGTCGGGGGCCGAGCAATTGAACACCTCCGAGGCCCACGGGACCCGTCCCATGATCTCGCACAAGGGCGCGTACTCCAGATTGGTCAGGCCGGCGCCGCGGTCGCTCTCCGGCAGGAACAGGTTCCACAGCCCCGCCGCCCGCGCTTTCTCCTTCAGCTCCTCGACGATCGGCACCGGCTTCCAGCGCGTGTCGCCCTCGTCGATCTGCTGGACGTAAAGCGCCTCGTTCGGATAGACGTGCTCGTCCATGAAGGCGGCGACTTCGCCCTGCAGTTTCTTGGTGCGCTCGGAATATTCGAAGTCCATCTTGGCTCCCCTGTGCTCGGCTCAATTCATTGCGCCGCAGTGTAGCGGGTGGATGGGGTGCCCGACAAATGCGGCAAATTGACATGGGGGGACGCCGGTGGCACCGTCCGCCGCTGTCGCAGAGTGCCAGCGTTGAAGGAGACCGGGAGATGGACGCCACCAACGTGCCGAAGATCGACGCCGAGGAAATCCTCGAGGGCATCCTCGAGTGGGTCGAGATCGAGACCCCGACCTATGAGGCGGACGCGGTCAACGCGTTGGCCGACGTGGTCGAGGAGAACCTCGAGGCGATCGGCACGGAGATTCTGCGCATTCCCGGGCGCGACGGGTTCGGCGACATCCTGCGCGCGCGCAGCCCATGGGGCGGCGAGGGGCCGGGAATCCTGGTGCTTTCCCATCTCGATACGGTCCACCCGTTCGGCACCAAGGACGGCAAGAACGCCATCCGGCGCGAGGGCGACAGCGTCTACGGCCCCGGCATCTACGACATGAAGGGCGGCGCCCACCTGGCCTACTACGCCTATCGCCACCTGGTGCGCCAGGGCAAGGAGACCAAGCTTCCGATCACCTTCCTCTACATCCCCGAAGAGGAGATCGGCAGCCCGACCTCGCGCGCGACGATCGAGGAGGAGGCCAAGAAGAACAAATACGTCCTGGTCACCGAGCCGGCGCGCGAGGGCGGCAAGTGCGTGACCGCGAGGAAGGGCGTCGGCCGCTTCGACATCCGCATCACCGGCCAGCCCTCGCACAGCGGCTCGAAGCACGAGGACGGCCGTAGCGCGATCCTCGAGATGGCGCGCCAGATCGTCGCCATCGAGGCGATGACCGACTACCAACGCGGCATCACCACCAATGTCGGCCAGGTCAAGGGCGGCACCGCGGTCAACGTGCGTCCCGCCGAATGCACCGCCGAGGTCGATCTGCGCGTGCTCGACGAGGCCACGGCCGACGAGATGTACGAGAAGATCGTCGGCTTGAAGCCGTTCGACGACGACGTCGAGATGGAGATCACCGGCGAGATCAACCGCCCGCCCTACCAAAAGGACGAGGCGATCGCCGCGCTCTACGAGCACGCCAGGGAGCTGGCGGCCGAGATCGGCTTCGAGCTCGGGGACCTGCTCACCGGCGGCGGCTCGGACGGCAATTTCACCGCCGCCCTCGGCATCCCGACGCTCGACGGGCTCGGCGCCGACGGCGTCGGCGCCCACACCCACTTCGAGCAGATCTACGTCTCCCGGCTCGAGCCCCAGGCCAAGCTCTGGGTCCGGCTGCTGGAGACGCTGGAGTAAGGGGCGCATACCCCCACACCCCAAAACCCTCGACCGCGGGGGGCGAGGGGCTTTTGGCCGAGTTAGATCAAGAAGTCCCACTCCCCTGGCGGGAGATGGTGGGGCCCGCCGCGGAGCGGGGGGA
>JASLSL010000129.1 GCA_030743445.1 Alphaproteobacteria bacterium | reverse complement strand
CGCAGCCGGTCGTTGATCGCCCGCCCCAAACCTTCGTTTGGAATTCTCATCACCGCGATACCCGCAAATTCACCGCCGTCGAGCGCGTGGAGGTGGCGGAACAGGTTGGCCGCCGCCTCGACCAGATCGCCCCTTTCGCTGAGGTTCAGGGCGGCATCCGGCGCCGGGCCGAAGCCGAGCAGCGCCTCACCCGCCGCGGCCGATATGGCGTCCATGCGGAGCGGTATGGACGGCGCGTAGTGGACCTCCAGCATGCCGGGCGACCTTGTCGCCCCATCGCCCATGGGATCGGCCATCGGGTCAACGAGGCTCTCGCCCAATTCGGATTCAATCTCCTCCGCCACAGCACCGCCGGCGCGCAGCAGGGCCGGGGCCTCTCCCGAGAGATCGACCACGGTCGACTCGAGCCCCACGGCGCACGGGCCCCCGTCGAGGATCAGCGCCACTCGATCGCCGAGCTCGGCCGCGACGTGCTTGGCCTCGGTCGGGCTGAGCCGGCCCGAGCGGTTGGCGCTGGGGGCGGCCACGGGCACCCCGGCCTGGCGCAACAACAGTCGCGCGTCCTCGCGCGCCGGCACCCTGAGCGCCACCGTCTCCAGCCCGGCGCTGACGAGACGCGACAACTTGCAGCCGGCGGCGCGCGGCAGCACCAGGCTCAAGGGTCCGGGCCAGAACCTGGCCGCCAGCAGGTCGGCGCGGTCGTCGAACACCGCCAGGCTGCGGGCGGTGGCCGTGTCCGCCACGTGCACGATCAACGGATTGAAGCGCGGCCGGTCCTTGGCCTCGAAGATGCGGGCGACCGCCGCGTCATGGGTCGCATCGGCGCCGAGGCCGTAGACCGTCTCGGTCGGGAAGGCAATCAGCTCGCCCGCCCTGAGCAGAGCGGCCGCTTCCTCCAGCGTCTCCGGCGATATCGGGGCGATGCGTGCCATGGCCGGTGGCTTAACCGGTCGGCTTCTGTTCCGCAATCCCCCTCACCCTCCCACCGCTTCGCGGCGGGCCCCTCCCTCTCCCGTTGTTACGGGAGAGGGGCTCGAGAAACCCTCTCCCGCAAGCGGGAGAGGGTGGCCGCGTAGCGGCCGGGTGAGGGCGGGCGAAGCCCGTGTTGCGAATCCCGGGATCCGTGATTAGTGTCTCGCCGCGAAGTGACTGGGAGGAGCACGCCATGGCGGAGCGCGAAAACGTCACGAAGTACGGCATTTCGGTCGTGCCCGGCGACGGCATCGGCAACGAGGTCGTGCCCGAGGGTCTCAAGGTGCTGGAGGCGGTCGGCGCGAAGTTCGGCATCGAGTACGACTTCGAGCACTACGACTGGAACTGCGAGCGCTTCCTCAAGACCGGCGCCATGATGCCGGAGGACGGGCTGGAGCAGCTCCAGGGCTGCGATTCGATTTTCCTAGGTGCTGTCGGCTTCCCCGGCGTGCCGGACCACATTTCGCTCTGGGGCCTCCTCATCCCGATCCGCCGCGAGTTCCGCCAATACGTCAATCTCAGGCCGATCCGCCTGTTGCCGGGGCTGACCCCGCCGGTTCACGGCTATGAGGCCGGCGACATCGACTTCTACGTGGTGCGCGAGAATAACGAGGGCGAATACTCCGAGATCGGCGGCCGGCTCTACGAGAGCACCGAGGACGAGGTCTGCATGCAGGAGAACATCTTCACCCGCAAGGGCTGCGAGCGGATCATGCGCTACGCCTTCGAGTTGGCCAAAAGCCGGCCCCGGAAGCACCTGACCTCGGCGACCAAGTCGAACGGCATCGTCCACACCATGCCCTACTGGGACGAGCGTTTCCGCGAGATCGCGGCGGACTATCCCGAGATCGAGACCGACCAGTACCACATCGACATTCTGTGCGCCCATTTCGTGCAGCACCCGGACTGGTTCGACGTGGTGGTCGGCAGCAACCTCTTTGGCGACATCCTCTCCGACCTCGGCCCCGCGGTGACCGGCACCATCGCCGTCGCCCCCGGCGCCAACATCAACCCGGAGAAGGAGTTCCCCTCGATGTTCGAGCCGGTGCACGGCTCGGCCCCCGACATCGCGGGCCAGGGCGTGGCCAACCCGATCGGCCAGATCTGGTCGGGCGCGATGATGCTGGAGCATCTCGGCGAGCACGAGGCGGCGGACGCCATCGTCAAGGCAATCGAGACGGTGCTCGCCGACGAGGGCGCGCCGCTGACCCCCGACATGGGCGGCAATGCGACCACCGGCGAGCTCGGCCAGGCGATCGCCGACGCGGTGTGAGGTGGGGCGAGAATATTATTTTACCCCCTCACCCGGCCGCTACGCGGCCACCCTCTCCCGCGAGGGGAGAGGGTTATCGAGCCAGTTCACCAAGTGGCGAAGCCGCATCCCCTCTCCCCAACGAGGGAGAGGGAGGGGCCCACGAAGTGGGAGGGTGAGGGGGCTATTGTGGTTCGCGGTCACATGCTTATTCCTTACAGGCACGGTTTCTCTTCACGCCGAATCCGGAAAGTGCCGCGCGGTCTACGTCGCCGGTCACGACTGGCATACCGGCATCATCCTCCGCAACGACGCGTTCGACCCGGCGGACGCACTGGGGATCGACCGGCTCGGCGGCAAGACCTGGCTCGAGTTCGGTTGGGGCGACGCCGCCTTCTATCAGGCCGAGGAGCCGTCCTTCGGGATGGCGGTGGCGGCCCTGATGACGCCGACCGAGGCGGTGATGCATGTCCACGGCTTCGACGCGCCGCCGCCCGAACGGTTCCGGGCGAGCCAAGTCGTGCGTCTGTGGCTGACCCGGGAAGGTTTCCAGCATCTGCTGGACCGTCTGCAAGCGGGCTTCACCCTCGACCGGGCGGGCCGCGCGATCCCGCTCAAGCCCGGGCTTTACCGCGCGAGCCGGTTCTACAAGGGCGCGGGCAGCTATTCGCTGGTCCGGACCTGCAACGACTGGACGGCGGAGGCGCTCGCCGCGGGCGGCGTGGCGATCGATCCGGGCGACGCGACCAGGGCGTCCGACGTGATGCGCCAACTCGAGGGATTGGCCCGCCAACCGTGCGATCCGACTTGACCTTTGCCCTATCGTCCAAGAGTTTGCCGCAGCCCAAGACCAACCTAGGAACACGCCGCCCATGCACACCCGCTACCTGGAAGACTTCGAGGTCGGCCAGACCTTCGAGACCCGCGCCGCGTCGCTCAGCCAGTCCCAAATCATGGACTTCGCGATGCTCTACGATCCGCAGCTGATCCATACCGACATCGCCGGGGCCAAGGACGGGCCGTTCGGCGGCATCATCGCGAGCGGGCTGCACACCTTCTGCATCGGTTTTCGCCTGTTCCTCGATCTCGGGCTTATCAACAAGTCGAACCTCGGCGGGCCGGGGATCGACGAATTGCGCTGGACCCGGCCGGTGCGCCCGGGCGACACCTTGACGAGCACGGTCGAGGTAGTCGAGGTGCGCGAATCCCAGTCCAAGCCCGACCGCGGCTCGGTGCGCTTCCTCTTCACCGTCGCCAATCAGACCGGCGAGACCGTGTGCACCTTCGACAGCACCTCGATCCTGAAACGGCGGCCGTAAATGGGGACTGTCCCCATTTTATAAGTCATTGATTATAAAGTGTATTAAGTTAATTCAATAGGTTAGCAAATGGGGACAGTCCCCATTTAAGTCCCCATTTATTCCGCCGCGGCGCTCTCGCGGGTGGCGAGGGTGGCGACGAGGGCACGCGCGTCGGTCGCCTCGAGCGCCAGCGCCGCGCGTTCGATCTTCGCCGTCTGGTCCGAGGCCATGATATCGCCGGCGAGGCGCCGGAACTTGTCGATCATCGCCTGGTCTTTCTCGGGGTTGGCTGGCGAGCCCGACGGGTCTTGCCGGAAGGCGCGGGCGAAATCGCCGATGCCGGGCTCGGACTCCAACTCGACCCAGCCGCAGAAATTCGCCGGATAGATGTCGTCGAGCGCCGGGTCGTGGGATTGCTCGATACGGCCCGCCAGCGCCACCGTCTCCGGATCGGCGAGGCAATCCGCCGAAAATTCGCCCGGCAGCACTTGGCCATGGCGGAGTGCCGTGGCGACGCAGAAGCGGCTGCTCATTTGCGCGTTGAGCGCTGTCCCCGGCGCGTAATCGTAGCCGCACTGCACCTCGATCACCCGCGGAAGGCCGATGCGGACCCGGCGCCCGCCGGGCTCGCCGAAGCGCGCGCGCAGCTCCAACGCCGCGTCGATATAGGCGTGCAGGCTGCCGCAGCAGGAATAGGGCTTGAACGCGGTGTTCTCGAGGCGCCATTCGGCGCCAAGACCGTTTCGAAGTTGCTTTTCGTCAACCGACGAAGAATGCGCCTTGAGGAACCCGCCGTCCTCGGCCTCGAAGATTTGGGTCGGGCCGGTGAAACCCGCCGCCGCCAGCTCGGCCGCGACGACCCCGGCGCGCGCCGCGTCGCCCGCATGGAAGCGCTTGGTCATCGCGCCGTCGGCGTTGAAGGCGAACAGGCCGCTCGACTGGGTCCCGGCGATTCCGAGCGCCCAGGATGTCTTCTCGCCATCGAGGCCGAGCAGCCTGGCGCAGGCGGTGGCGGCCCCGAATGTCCCGGTCACGCCGGTGATGTGCCAGCCCTGGAGCCGCGCGGTCGAGGGGTCGAGCGCCGCACTGGTGCGGATCATCACCTCGTAGCCGGCGGCGATCGCGGCCATGAGGTCCTCGCCGGACGCGTCGAGCTTCTCGCCCACGGCCAGCGCCGCCGGCACCACGACGGCGCCGGGGTGCAGCTTGGTCGGATGGTAGTCGTCGAGCTCGAAGGCGTGGCACGAGATGCCGTTGACCAGCGCCGCCATCTCCGCCCGCAGCGCCGGGGCGCCGTCGCCCCAGATGGAGGCGTCGCCCGGTCCGCCGCCGCTCGCCCGACCGGCGCCCTGCGCCCGACCGGCGCCGCGCGCCCAGTCCTCGACGATCCCGGCCCACTCGGTCGAGCGGCCGTGCAGCCCGCAGGCCAGCGTGTCGAGCACCGCGTGGCGCAGCACGTTGCGCGCAATCTCGGGCACCTGGTCGATGCCGAGCCCGGCGATCCATTCGGCAACGTGCCTGGTGAGACCGGTCACTATGCGTCCTTCCCATCACTGGACGGACGGAATGGGGCGACGATTATTACCCCCTCACCCTCCCGCTTCGCGGGCCCCTCCCTCTCCCACGAGGGGAGAGGGTTACTCGTCCAGAACGCAGCCGAAAGCCCCTCTCCCCTGGCGGGAGAGGGGTTTGGGGTGAGGGGGTCGTGTTCGATGAGGCCGGTCATATCGAGGTTACTCGGCCGCGTCGGCCTTGGCGTCCCGGGCCGCGACCAATCCCGGCACCGCGGCGGCCGGGACGTAGACGAACCCGTCGAAGAGCCGCCGTTGGGTGCGGTCGACGCCGACCTTCTCGGCAACCCAGCCGTCGTCTTCGAGCCGCACCACGGCGCCCGCATGCATCACGCCCGAGGGGTGGATCAGCCGGACGTCGGCTTGCGCGTTTTCCGGCGGCCGCGTGTTGCGCTCGACGGTCGTGCCCTCGATCCGGGCCGCGACCGAGAGGCACATGCCGCTGGTCAGCGGCAGGGCGCGGTGCGGATCGCCCATCGAGATCATCCGCGCGGTGACGTCGCCGTCCGTTGCCTTCACCCGCTCGCCGGTCAGGGTCCGGGCGTCCTGAGCCGGGGCGACGAAGCCGATGCGCGGCGCGCTGCCGATCTTGGCCTCGGCCTCCTGGAGGGTCTCGAACAAGCCGAGCCGGACCGCGCCGGCGCAGCGAATCCGCTGCAGGGTCGCCATGATCTCCTTGTCGACCTCCAGGTCGGCCGGCATTTCGGTGCCGGTCAAGCCAATGGTCTTGGCCTCGACGAGGACGCCGCAGGCGGACGCATCGACGATCGAGGCCTCGATCTCGCCGAGGCCGGGCACGTCGAGCGCGTCCAGCACGTTGCCGGTCGGCAGCAGCTTGCCGGTGTTGGCGCCGCCCGGGTCGAGGAACTCCAACCGCACCTTGGCCCCGACGCCGGCAACCCCCGGCAGCTCATGGTCGCCGTCGACCGCGGCGCGGCCGTCGTCGATCGCGAAGCGGGCTCGGATGATCTTGCCGGTATTGGTGTTGTGGACCCGGACCACCGCCTCGTCGCCGGCGACCTCGACCAGGCCCTCGTCGATCGCGAACGGGCCCATGGCCGACGACATGTTGCCGCAGTTGTTGTTGAAGTCGACCAAGTCGTTGCGGATCGCGACCTGGGCGAAGGTATAGTCGATATCGGCGTCGTCGCGGCTCGGCGGGCCGACGACGCAGACCTTGGAGAGCGAGGAAATCCCACCACCCATGCCATTGAGCTGGCGGCCGTAGGGATCGGGGCTGCCGATCGCGGCCTGGAAGATCTCGGTCCAAAGGGCGCGGTCTTCAGGCAGGTCCTTCGCGTGGAACACGATCGCGTTCGAGGTGCCGCCGCGCATGAATGTCGCCGGTATCTTGAGCTGTCGCATTAGTCCTACTCCGCCGCCGCGCGCGCACCCGGCGCCGGCGGCGCTATGAGCAATCGCACGATCTCGTCGATATCATCCACCGTCTCGGTCCGCGCGACAATGTCGACGATCGATTGGCCAACGCCCGCCGGCATCACCGGGTCGACCAGGTAGCGGAATTTCTCCTCGACCTCGGCCGGCGACATCGGGTTCTCCGGCAGGCCCCAGGAGTAGATCACCGACTGCTTGAGCGTGCGGCCGTCCGATGTCGCGACCTCGACGCCGGCGCCCTTGTCGACCGAGGCCCACTCGCTGTCGTCCTCGGCGACGACCACGCGCACCTTGCGTGCGGTCTCCAGAAGGCCCGGGTCCTCGAGGTCGACCTCGAGGTAGTCCCAAAAGCCGTTGCCG
>JASLSL010000128.1 GCA_030743445.1 Alphaproteobacteria bacterium | reverse complement strand
CGTCGTCGGGCGACGGGTTTTCGTCGTCGTTGCCGAAGAATCCCAGGACCGGGCAGGCGATGTCGCCGAGACGCTCGAAGGGCGGCGGTTCCTTGCCGCCCCACGATTTCATGACGTTGCCGCCGTAATAGACCACCGCGGCGGAGAACCGGGGATTGGCGCAGGCGCCCAACAGCGACATCCGCCCGCCCATGCAGTGGCCGATGATGCCGGACCGGTCGCCGCGGACGTTCTCGACCGCCTCGAGATGCGCGATCGCGGCCTCGATGTCGGTTGCGATCTCGCCGTCGACGATGTTCTCGCGGATCACCGCGCTATCGGTGACCCCGGGCTGGCGGTGGAAGACCTCGGGCGCCGCGCCGATATAGCCCGCCGCCGCCATCCGGTCGGCGACGTCTTCGGTGAACTCGTCGAGCCCGGCGCCGTGGCACATGACGATGACCGCCGGGCGCGGCCCCTCGCTCTCCGGCACGGCGATGTAGATTTTCATCGGACTTCCGCCGACGTCGATGGTGTCGTAGCGCGCCATGGCACCCACCCCTCTAACCGCGAATAATTATGCGGGAGGGGCGGCCGGCATGGCCAGAGGGATTGTCGGCGCTATTCCTTGACGTCGGCGGCGACGCGCATCGTGAGGATCTTGTCGGGTGTCTCGGGCGGGCTGCCGCGGCTCAAACCGTCGGCGAACTCGATGCCGTGGATCACCCGGCCCCAGGCGGTGTATTTGCCGTCGAGATGGGGCGACGGCCCGAGGATGATGAAGAACTGGCTGTCGGCCGTGTCGGGCTTGTTCATAACGTGCTTCATGCCGATGGTGCCGCGCTCGAAGGTCACGTTCGAAATCTCGGCCTTGAGCAGGGTGCCGGTGCCGGTTTCCTCGCCCGGCGGGTCGCCGGTCTCGGCGACGAAGCCCGGCCGCACGTTGTGGAAGTCGAGCCCGTCGTAGAATCCCTTGCGCACCAGTTCCTTGATGCGGGCGACGTGTTTTGGCGCGACGTCGGGGCGCAATTCGATCACCACGCGGCCGGCATCGAGATCGAGGTAGACCAGGTTCTCGAGGTTCTTGCCGCGGATCGCCTTGGTCAACTCCGGCGTCGTCCGGCCGGCGAGACGCGCGGTCTGGGTCGTCCCGGGTTTACTCTCGCTCGCCGCCTTTTGGCTTTCGCCGGGCTCGGCGCTGGCGACGAGCGTGGTCATGCGCACCACCGCCTGGGTCATCTCGGGCGACATCGCGTCGCTGAACCCGAGCGCCTCGCGGGCGCCGACCGCATAGACCTGGCCCGGCCCGACGGACTCGCTGCCGAATTGCGAGCCGACCCGGACCTGGCCTTCGTGGAACGCGATTTCGGTCCGCCGGGAGGTCGAATAGAGGTCGAACCTGGTGCCGCGAATGCCGATCGTGGCGTGCTTGGTCCTGATCTTGACGTCGAGATTGGTGACCTTGGAGGTGAACCTGAGGACACCCTTGACCAGCTCGAAAACGCCACCGATCTTCTTCTCGGCGGGGTCGTAGACCAGATCGTCGAGGAACACCTGCGAGCGCTCGCCGAGCATCAGATCGGTGTCGTCGAAGAAGATGATGTCGGTGGCGCTCTCGGCGCCGGTGCGGACACGCTGGTTGAAGATCAGGCGCTGGCCGACCTGGATGCGTTTGTTGAGGTTGTTGCCGTAGACGTCGCCCACGACCCTGAACGCGCTGCCGATCTCGACCGCGGCGTTGACCCCGCGGGGCGAATTCGCGGTTATGAATCCGAAGACGGCGACGGCCAAAATTGCCGAGCCAATGGTGCGCATTACCTTGGAACGCGATTTTCGTGTCATCCGGCGCCTCCTGCGCTTTCGGCGACTATCCTAAATCACGCCTCTCCCGATCGGAATAGGTAGCAAGTTTCGTACCATAATATGGCCCCAAAGCGCGACAGATCACAGCCCCGGGCCGGAATCGAAAAAGGCGCCCCGTGGGACGCCTCCTCAAGACCCGAATACCGCGGGATTCAGCGCGAATAGAACTCGATCACCAGGTTCGGCTCCATGGTGACCGGATAGGGCACGTCCTCGAGCTTCGGCGCC
The DNA here is from genome assembly GCA_030743445.1 of Alphaproteobacteria bacterium. Lineage (GTDB taxonomy): Bacteria > Pseudomonadota > Alphaproteobacteria > UBA8366 > UBA8366 > JASLSL01. Next base: position 3,691 of record JASLSL010000128.1, on the reverse strand, counting down.
CGGACGTAGCTCGCCGCCATCTTGCGCTCGTCGACCTGGATGTAGTCGGGAATATCGCGCTCCTGCGACGACATCGCCTCCAATACCATGCCCAAGGCGCGGCTCTTATCCTTGACCTCGATCAGGTCGCCGTCCTGGACCTGGAAGGACGGAATGTTGACCCGCCTTCCGTTGACCTTGACGTGGCCATGATTGACGAACTGGCGCGCGGCGAAGACCGTCGGTACGAACTTGGCGCGGTAGACCACCGCATCGAGCCGGCGCTCGAGCGCCTCGATAAGGTTCTCGCTGGTGCTGCCGCGGCGGCGCTCGGCCTCCTGGTAGTACCGGCGGAACTGCTTTTCGCCGATGTTGCCGTAATAGCCCTTCAGCTTCTGCTTGGCCTGCAGCTGCACGCTGTAGTCGGACGGCTTGCGGCGGCGCTGGCCGTGCTCGCCGGGTCCGTACTCGCGGCGGTTGAAGGGGCTCTTCGGGCGGCCCCAGAGATTGACCCGGAGCCGTCGATTGATCTTGTACTTCGACTTCAGTCGCTTCGACATCGATTTACCTTTCCCGGATTTTCTCGGTGTTGTTTTTGTCCCGGCAGGCCCAAAAGGGCGGGGTTCGTTGACCCACGTTTCCGGGAGCGGGCGGGAGTATAGGCCCGGGCCCCTGCTTGTCAACGCCTTGCCGCTTGCCGGCGGGTCGGCGATCATGGCCGCCATGTGCGAACTCTTCGCCATGTCGAGCCGCCTGGCGACCTCGGTCACTATCTCGCTCGAGGAACTCGCGCGCCGCGGCGGCGAGACCGGGCCGCACGACGACGAGGACTGGATGCCGCTCGCCGAGGGCGATCTCGTGGTGCTGAAAGACGGCGCGATCGTCGGACACGTGGCGCCGTAATTACTCGTCCCTGCCCTTGCCGCCGAAATCCACCAGCCCACGGATGATGCCGTGCAGCGTTTTGACCTCCTGCTCGGAGAGCTGGGCGCGCTGGAAGATGTTGCGGATGTTGCGCACCATGGTCGGGCGCTTCTCCTCGACGGCGAGGAAGCCGCAGGCGTCGAGCTCGGCTTCGAGGCGCTCCAGGAAGTTGACCAGTTCCGCCTTGGTCGCGGGCGGAGTGGCGCCCTCGTCGATGAACTGTTCGGGCGTCTCGTCGCCCGACTGGAACCACTCGTAGGCAACGATCATGACCGCCTGGCCGAGGTTGAGCGAGCTGTAGGCCGGGTTCAGCGGCGCGTGGATCAACTCGTCGGCGAGCACCAGATCGTCGTTGTCCAAGCCCTGGCGCTCGGGCCCGAACATCACCCCGACCGCCGCACCGCCGGCCATCGCCTGGCGCATCTCCACCGCCGCCCGGCGCGGCGTCATCACCGACTGGATCATCTCGCGATGGCGCGCGGTCGCGGCAAACACGCGGTTGAGGTCGGCAATCGCGTCCCGGGTGGTCTCGAATACCCGGGCCGCCTCGATCACCATGTCGGCGCCCGAGGCCGCCGCCAGCGCCTTTTCGTTCGGCCAGCCGTCGCGCGGGTTGACCAGACGCAACTCGGTCAGCCCGCCGTTCAGCATGCCGCGCGCGGCGAACCCGATGTTCTCGCCGAGCTGCGGCTCGACCAGGATCACCACCGGCCCGCCGAGCACCGCCTCTTTAGTCGAATCCGTTCCCGCCACCTCTCGGGCCCTCCCCCGCGCGCCTAGTCTCCGGCCTCGTCGCGGTAGAGCTTGTAGCAGATCGCGTCCTTCAGCGCCTCGAACGAAGCGTCGATGACATTGGCGGAGATGCCGACCGTGGCCCAGCGCCGGCCTTCGTCGTCGGCGCTTTCGATCAGCACGCGGGTCACCGCGTCGGTGCCGGTGCCGTCCCGCGGCGGCGGCATGATGCGGACCTTGTAGTCGACCAGGTGCATCGCGGCTAGGCCCGGGAAAGTGCCGGCGAGCGCCTTGCGCAGCGCGGTGTCCAGCGCGTTCACCGGGCCGTTGCCGTTGGCCACGGTCATCACCTGCTCGCCCGCGACCTCGAGCGTCACCGTCGCTTCCGATTCGGTCACCAGGTCGCCGCGTGCGTTCCAGCGCCGGTCGTCCATCACCCGGAAGCGCACCAGGTTGAAGTATTCCGGCACCTCGCCGAGGGTCGCGCGCGCCAACAACTCGAAGCTCGCCTCCGCACCATCATAGGCATAGCCCTGATAGGTCCGCTGCTTCACCGCCTCGACCAGGCGCGCGACCTTCTCGTCCTTGGGATCGACCGCGATGCCGATATCGCCGAGCCGGGCCAGCACATTGGCGCGCCCGGCCTGGTCCGACATCACGATGGTCCGGGAATTGCCGATCACCGACGGGTCGACGTGCTCGTAGGTGCGGCTGTCCTTCTCGACCGCCGAGGCGTGCAGCCCGCCCTTGTGGGCGAAGGCGGCCGCGCCGACATAGGGCGCGTGACGGTCGGGCGCCCGGTTGAGCCGCTCGTCGACCAGATGCGAGAGGTGGGTGAGGTGCTTCAACCCGTCGGCGTCGACCCCGGTCTCGTAGCCCAGTTTCAAGGCAAGACTCGGGATGATCGACACCAGGTCGGCGTTGCCGCAGCGCTCGCCGAGGCCGCCGATCGTGCCCTGAACCTGGCGGACGCCGGCCTTGACCGCGGCGAGCGCGCCGGCGACCGCGGTGCCGGTGTCGTTGTGGGTGTGGATGCCGAGCCGGTCGCCCGGGATATGCCGGATTACCTCGCCGACGATGCGCTCGATCTCGTCCGGCAGGGTGCCGCCGTTGGTGTCGCACAACACGATCCAGCGCGCGCCGGGTTCGGCCGCCGCCTCGAGGCAAGCCAGTGCATAGTCTGGGTTGGCCTTGTAGCCGTCGAAGAAATGCTCGGCGTCGAACAGCGCCTCGCCCTTGCGCTCGACCGCGAAGGCCACGGACTCGGCGATCATCGCGAGGTTTTCCTCGTTCGAGACGCCGAGTGCGACCTCGACGTGGAAGTCCCAGGTCTTGCCGACCAGCGTGATTGCCTGCGCCGGGCTGTTGACCAAGGGTGCCATGCCCGGGTCGTTGGCAGCACTCCGGCCCTGGCGGCGGGTCATGCCGAAGGCACAGAAGGTGGCGCGCTCGAGCTTCGGCGGGGCGGCGAAGAATTCGTCGTCGGTCGGGTTGGCGCCGGGCCAGCCTCCCTCGACATAGTCGATGCCGACCGCGTCGAGCGCCTCGGCGATCGCCTGTTTGTCGGCGACCGAGAAGTCGATGCCCTCGGTCTGCCCGCCGTCGCGCAGGGTCGTGTCGTAGAGGTAGATGCGGTCTTTCTCGGCCATGGGGACTGCCCCTGTTCCGCCGCTATATTAACGGAGCGCGGGACAATGCCGGATGCACTGGGGTGGGGCAAGGCCTTAAAATCCCCCGGGTTTTTCCTCGAGGAACGCCGCCTCCTCCTCGGTCGTCTCGCGGCCGAGCGCCGCGTTGCGGTGCGGGAAGCGGCCGAAGCGGGCGACAATGTCGCGGTGGCGGGTCCAGCCCTTGATGCTGCGCTCGACATAGGCGTGCCAGGCCGGGTCCGCTTCCCGATGTAGCGCCCTCAGCAGCTCCAAACCGCAATCCTGCTCTTCGACCCGCTCCGAATGGTGAAACGGGTGGTACAGCCAGATCCGCGCGACCGGGTGCAGCGCCCGGTCCAACCCTTCCTCGATGACCGCGTTGACGATCTCGAAGGCGTGTTCGTCCC
>JASLSL010000127.1 GCA_030743445.1 Alphaproteobacteria bacterium | reverse complement strand
GTCAGTCCCTGCAGGTGGACTAATTGCTGGTCGAGGAGTTGGCGGAGCCGCGCCAGCTCCTCCGGATCGCACAGCGTCTCGGCCGGAACGACCTCGTCGTAGAGGTCTGTGTAGGCCGAATAGAACGGCTTGCGCGGCACGTTCGAGAGGTCATGCGGCGAGTGCCACGGCGTGCCCGGGTCGCCGGGCTCCTCGCTGCCCGACATCGGCATCATATCGCCGAGCTCGTCCTCCGGCGACATCTCGCCGAGGTCGTCGTCGCCGCCCTCGCCGGCCAGCATCTCGGTCATCGCGTCGCCGGTCTCGCCGGTCGCGTCGCCGCCTTCCTCGGTGCCCTCGGCCTCGGCCTCGTCGTCGGTGTCCTCGCTGCCGTCCTGCTGGTCGGCCGACGAGTCGGCGCCGAGGTCGATATCGAGGTCGCTGATCAACTGCCGTACCGCCTCGCCGTACGCCGACTGATCGTCGACGCATTCCTCGAGCCGGGCGAGGTCGCGGCCGACCTTGCCTTTGAGCCACGACGCCCATTGTTCGTAAATCTGCCGGGCGGCCGGCGGCGGCGGCTTGCCGGTCAGCCGTTCGCGCGCCATCAGGCGCACGACTTCGGGCAGGGTCGCCTCGGTGCGTTCGGTGACCCGGTGCAGGCCCTGCCTTCGGTATTGTTGCTCGAGGGCGGAGGCGAGGTTCTCGCCGACCCCGACCATGCGCCGGGCGCCGATCGCCTCGACCCGGGCCTGCTCCAGCGCCTCGAACAGCACCGGGGCGACATCGCCGCCGGGCATCTTGCGGGCGTGGATTTCCGGGTCGTGGTAGCGCAGCTTCAGCGCCACCGCATCCGACTCGCCGCGCACCATTGCGACGTCCTCTGCCGGCAGGTCGCGGCTCGGGAACGGCACCCGCGCCCGCGTGCCGGTGACGCCCAAAGGTTCGTTCGAGAAGGTGACCTCGATGTCGTCGCGCTCGGCGATCGCCCTCAGCGTGGCCGAGGTCGCTTGCTTGAAGTGTTCGACGGGCGACTGGTCGTCGCTCACAGTCTCGTCCTCAGGTGATTCGGGCTCAGGTGATTCGGGCTCAGGAGATCTGGGCCTGCACCCCGGTTTCCGGCAGCTCGGTCCCGAAGCAGCGCTGGTAATACTCGGCGACGATCGGCCGCTCCGTCTCGTCGCACTTGTTGAGGAACGTGACCCGGAAGCCGAATGCGATGTCGTCGAAGATCTCGGCGTTCTCGGCCCACATGATCACGGTCCTGGGCGACATCACCGTCGAGATGTCGCCGTTGATGAAGCCGGATCGGGTCAGGTCGGCGCAGGCCACCATGGCGGCGATCGCCTCGCGGCCCTCGTCGTTGTCCCAACTCGGCGTCTTCGAGAGCACGATCTTCAATTCCTCGTCGTGCGGCAGGTAGTTCAGCGAGGTGACGATGTTCCAACGGTCCATCTGGCCCTGGTTGATCTGCTGGGTGCCGTGATAGAGGCCGGTCGTGTCGCCGAGGCCAATGGTGTTGGCGGTTGCGAACAGCCGGAAGAATGGATGCGCCCTGATCACCCGGCTCTGGTCCAAAAGCGTCATCTTGCCCTCGGCCTCGAGGATTCGCTGGATCACGAACATCACGTCCGGCCGGCCGGCGTCGTACTCGTCGAAGCAGAGGGCACACGGGCTCTGCAGCGCCCAGGGCAGGATGCCCTCGCGGAACTCGGTGATCTGCTTGCCCTCGCGCAACACGATGGCGTCCTTGCCGATGAGGTCGATGCGGCTGATGTGGCTGTCCAGGTTGACCCGGACGCAGGGCCAATTGAGCCGCGCGGCGACCTGCTCGATATGGGTCGACTTGCCGGTGCCGTGGTAGCCGTGGATCAGGACACGCCGGTTGTAGGCGAAGCCCGCCAGGATCGCGATCGTGGTGTCGTGGTCGAAGACGTAGGCTTCGTCTATGTCGGGCACGTACTCGGAGTCGGTCGAGAAGGCGGGAACCTTCATTTCCGATTCGAGACCGAAGGTCTGATTGACGGAGACTTCGATATCCGGCGCGTCGAGCGGATGGGCCCGCGCGCGTTCCTCTTGTGTTGCGCTAGTCATGAACTCGATCCGTTAAGAATCCAAACGATCGCCCGCCGTCATGCGGCCGCGATCTTCTTCAGGGTAGCGTAGGCGTCGTTTATGTCTTTCAAGCGTTCTTCGGCGGTCTTGTCGCCGCCATTCATGTCTGGGTGGTGCCGTTTGACCAGTTCCTTATAGCGCGACTTGAGGCGGGTCAAGTTCAACGGCATTTCCAGATCCATGACCTCGAGCGCCCGGCGTTCGGGCGTGTCGTAGCCGGGTCGGCGCGCGTGGCCCCCGTTCGCCCCCCCGTTCGCCCCCCAGTTCGCCCTGGGACCGCCGCGCTCGCCGGCGCCGCGGAACGGCCCGAAATCGTCGCCCATCACCGCATCCGAGAAATGCCGCCAGCTCGGCGTTTCGCTCCTGCCGGCAAACGGCCAACTCGGCCGCCGCCAGACCGAATCCTTGCGGATTTCGACCTCGATCTCGCGTTGGTTCATGCCGCGGCAATAATTCCAGGTCTTGTTGTAGAGCCGCACGTGGTCGAGGCAAAACCAGAAATACTCGTCCAGCCGATCGCGATCCTTGGGCGCGCGATGCTCGCCGAGTTCCGCGCAGCCCGGGTGATCGCAATACCGGACGTCGCTGTCGGGCCGCACCATGACCTCGTCTATGCGGACTTTCCGCTGCATACCATAAATATGCAGCCGGTGCGTTCGGCTGGCAAGGCGGTAGTGGGTCGGTTTGGAAAACGTCGCCCTGATCGGCCTGCAGATCGGCGAGCTCAGTCATATGTCTTGATCGGTACTTCGGTCCCGTCGCGCGCGGCCGACAAATAGGCGCTGTAGACGGTGGAAATGCAGTCCGCGGCCAAGCGGCTATCGCTTTCTGGAGGGTTGCCGGTGGCGATGGCGCGGTAGAACGCCTCGATCTCCTGCGGAAATCCGGTGGTGTGGTCCTCGTCGGGGGCGGTCGGCGACCAGCCCTGCTTGGTGCCGATTTTCTCGACCACGTAGATGTCCTGGAACTGCGCGTCTTCGGGGTTATAGGTTTGCATCGCGGTATTCGGGTTGATGTTGCAGACGGCGCGGTGATTGTTGGCCACCACCTCCAGCCAATTGTGGATGCCGCCCATCACGATCTCCGAGGCAAAGATGTCGGCCGCCGTGCCGTCCTCGAACACGACGTGGGTCGCCGAGAAGTCCTCGACGTCGTGGTAGTCGGTGCGCAGGTGGCCCTGGTCGACATAGTCGTCGATCCGGGTCAGATCGTGGGTCCGGGCGCTAACGGCGGCCGGGCGGATCGGCCGGCCGCTGCGGGCCCGCCCCTCGACCCGCTTCAGGTAGAGGGCGGCGGAGAGAGGATGCACGGCCTTGCCGATCAGGGCGCCGCCGCCGTTCAGGCGCCAGAAGCCGTAGGCCGGCGAATGAGAGCCGGAATGGGACTCTTCGCCGTGCATCCACAAAATCTGCGCGCCGGTCTTCTCGACGATCTCGCGCTCCTTCTGCACGGCCGGCGCGTAGACCCAGTTCTCGGCATAGAGAATCTTGGCTTCGCTCGCGGCTTCCGCTTCCAGCATGCGCTCGATGCTGGCTTGTGCCCCACCCTGCGCCGCCTCCATGTCGACACGCGAGATATGGAAATCAGGTGATCCGTCGCCGAAATAACCGGTCAGCGGCTTCTCCACGATCGCGTTGACGCCGCGCGAGAGCGCGGCGATCGCGACCGCCTCGTGGGCGGCCGGGCTGGCGCAAACGTGGACGACTTCGACCTCGTCGAGAAGCGCTTCGAGGCTGTCGAAGGTCCGAATGCCGCGCGGCTCGGCGAAGCGTCGCGCGTTGGCCGATGTCGGCGAGAATAGTCCGACCAGTTCGACATTCGTGCCGTAGACTCGGCGAATGCCCTCGTAATGCAGGCTGGCGGCGAAACCAGAGCCGACTATGCCGCCCCGTACGGTAGGCTTGTCTTCCATTCTGTCGATCCCCCCAATTAGGCCCGTTCGGACCAATGGCCGTGAACCTTCGATATGACCTCGATTCCTTCAGGGAAGAACCCCGACGGCGATCGGGCGGCGTATCGTAGGGGGCCGATTTTCAGTGCGTCAATTCGCGTTTTCAAGCGCAACGCCCAGTCCGTGCATTCCGCCGGGCGAAGACGGGTCGGGAAATTAAATGGGCCGACGGCTATTGCCATGCGCAAGGCCTCGACGGCATTGATTCACTGGGCTTGCCGAACCCACAACCGGTTGTTGCAATCCTTGTCGCTTTCAATAGAGTCGCGGTAAGATTTTCCGTAGCGACATGCCTGAAATCCGCGACAGCAAAGCATCCGCTTCGAACAAAAGCGCGCTTGTCAGCCGCATTGTCTGGATCGGCGAGCGCCGCACCAGTATTCGGCTCGAACCCGCGTTCTGGGACGCCTTGGAGGAGGTCTGTGCGCGCGAGGGGATGACGACTCACGAGGTTTGCACCATGGTCGCCGCGCGAATCGGCCACTACAGGCTGACCGGCGTGATACGCGTGTTTTTGCTCTCCTATGGATGGTCGGGAGAGTGCAAGCCAGCATTGAAATCCGTACCGGTCGGGCGTTTGCCGGACATCCCCACGCCGGAAATTCGCTGACTTCGGAATTCCCGAGTGCGGCGAATTCGACGATCCGAATTCAGTTGGCCCGATCGGCCGCGTCACGCGTTGGCGGGGTCAACCGGATCAGCGTGATCTGGTTGCGTTGGCGGCGCATGATCTCGAAGCGGAAGCGGTGAAACACGAAGACCTGCCGCGGCTCGGGTATGGTGCGGGTCTCGTGCAGGATCAGCCCGGCGATCGTCGCCGCCTCGTCGTCCGGCAAGTCCCATTCGAAGTCGCGATTGAGGTCGCGGATCGTTACCGCGCCGTTCACGAGGTAGCTGCCGTCGGCCTGCGCGCGCACTCCGCCGACGGCGACGTCGTGCTCGTCCTCGATGCTGCCGACGATTTCCTCGAGGATGTCCTCCAGGGTCACGATTCCCATGAAGGCGCCGTATTCGTCGACCACAGTGGCGATGTGTTCGCGCCGCTCGCGGAACGCCAACAACTGGTCGAGCAGGTTCGTCGTCTCGGGAATGAACCAGGGCTCGGCGGCGATTGCCGCGATGTCGATCTTGCCGACCGTGGCGCTGCTGCGGACCTCGCGCAGCAGCGCCTTGGCATGCAGCACGCCGACGATATTGTCCGGGTCCTCCCGATAGAGCGGCAGGCGCGTGTAAGGGCTCTGCAAGACCGTCTCTACGATCGTCTCGGCCAGCAAGGCGGTGTCGATCATCTCGACGTTGCGCCGGTGGGTCATGACCTCGCGGACCTCGACGTCGTCGAGTTCGAGAATACTGCGCAACATCTGGCGCTCGTGGCGGATTTCCGGCTCCGGACCCTTGTGGAGGTCGATCGCGCCGCGCAACTCCTCCTCGCTCTCGGTCCGGTCGAGCTCGGGGCTGAGCTCGATGCCGAATGGTTTCAGCGACGCTTTGATAAGGACGTGGATGGCGTGGGTCACCGGCGCCAACACGACGACGACTATCCGGACGATCGGTGCCACGGCGAGCGCCGTCCGGTCGGCGTGGGCCAGCGAATAGGTCTTGGGCAACACTTCGGAGAAGATCAGCACCAGGAGCGTCATGGCGATGGTCGCATAGGCGATGCCGGCCTCGCCGAAGAAGCTGACCAGAATGCCGGTCGCGAGCGCCGCGGCCAGGATATTGACCAAATTGTTGCCCAGCAGGATCGCGCCGATCAGCCGCTCGCGCTGCTCGTGCAGCGCCAGCACGGTCTTGGCCCGCCGGTTGCCGCGGCGCGCCAACTCGTGGATGCGCGGCAGCGAGGAAGCGGTCAGCGCGGTTTCCGAGCCGGAAAACAGGGCCGAAAGGATCAGCAGCAGGACGATCGCCCCGATCGCGAAATACCACTCCCCGGTCATGCCGCGATCGCCTCCTCGAGCAACGCCTTGAGGTCGTCGTTCTCGACCTCGCGGCTGATGAAGGCTTGGCCGAGGCCTCGGACGAGAATAAAGGTCTTGCGGCCGTCCCGAGCCTTTTTGTCCCGGTCCATGTGGGCGATCAGGCGCTCGGCGTTCCAGATTCGGCCCTGTGCGGCGTCGAGTCCGTGGGCAAGGTCGACCATCGCGAAGTGGCGGCGCACCCGGTCGGCATCGGCCGGTGGGCACAAGCCGAGCTCGACCGAAAGGTCGAAGGCGAGGCACATGCCGATCGCGACCGCCTCGCCGTGCAGCAGTTCGTCGCCGAAGCCGGTCTCGGTCTCGAGCGCATGGGCGAAGGTGTGCCCGAGATTGAGCAGGGCGCGATCGCCGCTCTCGCGCTCGTCGCCGGCAACGATCGCAGCCTTTGCCTTGCAACTGGTGACGATCGCCCGGCGCCGCGCCGTCGTGTCGCCCTCGATGACGGCGGCACCGTGGCCTTCGAGCCAAGCGAAGAAATCCGGATCGTCGATCAACCCGTATTTGACGACCTCGGCGTAGCCGGCGCGCAACTCGCGCGGCGGCAGGGTGTCGAGCACGCCGGTGTCGGCCAGCACCAGGCGCGGCTGATGGAACGCGCCGACCAGGTTCTTGCCGTGCGGTGTGTCGATCGCGGTTTTGCCGCCGACCGAGCTGTCGACGTGGGCGAGCAGGGTGGTCGGAATCTGCACGATATCGATCCCCCGCAGCGCGATTGCCGCGGCGAGGCCGGCGAGATCGCCGATCACGCCACCGCCGAACGCGACCAGGGTCGTCGCGCGTTCGATCCCGCGGCCGAGCAGGTCGTCGAGCAGCTGTTCGAGAGCGCCGAAGCTCTTGGTCTGCTCGCCGGCCTCCAGGACGATGTCCTCGTGGCGGATCCCCGTGTCGGCGAGCGCGCGCTGCAGGGTCTCCAAATGCAGTTTGGCGACGTTCCGGTCGGTGACGACGACGACCCGGTCCTGGCTCAGCACCGGCGCCAACAGTTCGCCCGCGCGCGCCAGCACGCCATCGCCGACGACGATGTCGTACCCGCGATCGCCGAGGTCGACCCGAACCGTTTCCGTCTCGCTCATGTCTCCTCGCTGGCGGGAAGATAACCCGCAACCGCCTCGATCACCCGTTCGACCATTTCGTCACGCGGACCGTCGGAACTGTCAACCGTGATATCCGCCCCGGCATAGACCGGGTAGCGCTGTTCGACCAACGCCGACAAAGTCTCGCGCGGGTTCTCCGTCTTCAGCAACGGACGGTGGTCGCGCCGGCTGACCCGCCGCCACAGGGTCTCGAGATCGGCCCTGAGCCACACCGAAATGCCGCGTTTCTTTATCACTTCCCGCGTCTCCCGGTCTATGAACGCACCGCCACCGGTCGCCAGGACCTGGATCGGGCCTTCGAGCAGGCGCCCGATGACCCGCCGCTCGCCGTTGCGGAACGCGGTCTCGCCATGCAGCTCGAATATGTCCGATATACTGCAGCCCGCCGCCGCCTCGATTTCGCTGTCGGCATCGATGAAGGGAATGTCGAGGCGCGCGGCGACGCGGCGGCCGATCGCCGTTTTCCCGGCGCCCATCATACCGATGAATACCAGGGGTTTGGGGAGTTTCAGGTCGCTCGGGGCGGTCATTGCAGTGGCGCCCGTGGATGCTGGGTCGGGCCGTTGAAACACACTATAGGCGTCTTTACACTGCCGCAGAATTGCCATAGTCGGGGTCTAGCGTAAACCCCGAACGAAACGTGATGGCGCGGGATCGACCTAGCTTTCGGCGCGCAGGCGCCTCGGACCAAGTGATATGAATCGTCTGAGCAAAATCGTTCTGGTGGTCATTCTCATCGTCATCGGCGGCGGTGTGGCGTTTCTCGCGACCTGGGATATTCCGCCGCCCTCGCACAAGGTCGAGAAGGTATTGGACAATGCCCGGTTCTCGCGCTGAGGGGGTTATCGTCGCCATCGCCGTTGCCTTCGGGGCGATGGGCGCGGCAGCGCAGACAACGGTCGCGACGCCGCCGGTGGTGACGCCGTCGGCGGATGCGCCGGCCACATCCCCTGGCGCATCCCCTGGCGCTCAAACCCCCGCTACCGGGTCGCCGACCGCCCTCGGGCCGGCGCTGCGCGGGCCTGTCAGGCTGGGGCCGCGGCGTGAGACCAAGCCGGCCCCGACGCCGGAGGCCGCGGCCGCGACGCCGGCCACCAAGCCCGACCGGGATCGGCCAGCGATCGTCGTCGAAGGGCTCGGCGGCATCGATCCGGATTCGACCGGGACGCTCGACGAGGATCGCGGGGGTCTCGGCTTGTCGATGTGGGAGGGCACGCCTAGAGGCGTGATCGAGCGGCTGTTGCCGCAGATTTCGGGCTCCATCCGCTCGGCGACGATGCGCGATCTGGCGCGCCGGTTGCTGCTCTCGATCGCCCAGATGCCGAAGCGCGGCGAGCACGACGGCCTCGAGGCGTCCGGCGGCAAGAGCCTGATCGCGGCACGGGTCGAGCGGCTCCAGGCGATGGGCGCGATCGCGGCCGCCGGCGATCTGGTGCGCACGGCGCCGAGCCGCGACAAGGACCCGGACCTGTTGCGGCTCAAGACCGAGAACATGCTGCTTGCCAACAATCTCGGCGGCGCCTGTGCGGAGGCGCGGCGCGAGACCGGCCGGCTGGTCGAGGTCTATTGGCAGCGCGTCCTGGTGTTTTGCCAAGCGCTCGAGGGCGACGTCGACGGCGCGGCACTCGGCGCCGACCTGCTGGCTGAAGGCGGCGAGTCGAACGATCCCGCGTTCCTCGCCCTGATCGACCGCCTGATCGGCAACAAGGCGGTCACAGTGGAAAGCCTGCCGAGTCCCGCACCCTTGCATCTCGCGATGTTGCGCACGGCGCGAATGCAAATTCCCGCCGACGCGCTGGCCGCCGACTCGCCGCCGGTGCTGCGGACCATCGGTATCTCGCCCAACGCCGAGCTCGATGTCCGGCTCGGGGCCGCCGAGCGGGCCGCCATGGTCGGCGCGATTTCGACCCGGCGGCTGACCGAGATCTATCTCAGCGTCGGTTTCGAGGTCGAGGATCTGAACAATGCGCTGACCATCGCCGAGACCGAACGGACGCCGCGCGGCCGCGCCCTGCTTTATCAGGCGGCGTCGATCCAGTCGGTGCCGACGGCCAAGGCCGCGGTCCTGCTGAAAGCCTTCAAGCTGGCGCGCGAGGAAGGTCACTATCCGCGTTCGGTGCAGGTCCACCAATCACAGCTGATCGACATTCCGGTCTCGAGCGAGATGGTCTGGTTCGCCGCCGAGGCGGCGCGCGCGCTTTACGCCATCCGGCGGCCGGTGCCGGCGCGCATCTGGCTCGCCCTGCTCCGCCAGTCGGCGTTGCGCGACCCCGAGGCGAAGGCGGCGGCGGACGGTTTGTGGGCGGTGGCGCGGCTCGCCGGCGACGAGGAGGCGCGGGCCGACGACGAACAAGCGCTCGACGCCTGGCGCAAGGCGCAGCGTGCGATCGCACCCGATCAGGCGACCCGCCGCATCGGCCTCGCCTACAGCCTGTTCGAGGCGCTCGGCGACGCGGTCTCGGAGGCGGCATGGCGCGAGCTGGCCGGCGACCTGGAGCGCTTCACCGCGGAACTGCCGGCGCCGGCGCTTCGGCGCGCGCTGAAGAGCGCCGCGGCGGAGGGGCGGCGCGGCGAGACCGTGCTGCTGACCCTGATGATGGCGGGCCCCGACGGGCTGACCAAGCTGAGCCCGGGCGTGCTGGCGGAAATCCTTGCATCCCTGCGCGCCGTCGGGCTCGAGGACGAGGCCCGGTCGCTGGCGCTCGAGCTGGCGGTCGCGCTGGGGCTCTGAGCCATCTCGCGCCATCTCGAAGCGTTCCTCGAAATGCTCGCCGCCGAGCGCGGCGCCGCCGACAACACCCAGGCCGCCTACCGCCGGGACCTAAATCATTTTATCGGTTGGCTCGCCAAGCGCGGCCGCGGTGCCGACGACGCGGTGCCGGACGACGTTCGCGATTACCTGACGGCGCTCAACAGCGCCGGTCTGGCGCCCTCGACCAGCGCGCGCCGGCTTTCGGCGCTGAGACAATTCTTCCGCTTCCTCTACGCCGAGGGATTGCGCGGCGACGATCCGAGTGCGGCGATCGACAGCCCGCGGCGCGGCCGTAGCCTGCCCAAAGTGCTGTCCGAGGACGAGGTCGACCTACTGCTCGCCGCCGCGTGCGGGATCGAAGGACCCGAGGGCGTGCGCCTGGTGGCGATGCTGGAGGTCCTCTACGCCACCGGAATGCGCGTTTCCGAGCTCGTCGAGCTGCCGCTGACCGCAGTGCAGCGGGATCAGGATTTCCTGGTGGTGCGCGGCAAGGGCGCGAAGGAGCGCCTGGTGCCGCTCAACGGTCCGGCGCGCGACGCGCTTGCCGCCTACAAGGCAGTCCGCGGTGGTTTCATGGCCGAGGGCGAGGAGTCGCGGTGGCTGTTTCCTTCACGCGGCAAGAGTGGCCACCTGACCCGACAGCGCTTCGGCCAGATGTTGAAGGAACTCGCGGTTGCCGCTGGGCTCGATCCCGGGAAAGTCAGCCCGCATGTTTTGCGCCACGCCTTCGCCAGCCATCTCTTGGCGCATGGCGCCGATCTGCGCAGCGTGCAGCAGATGTTGGGACACGCGGATATCTCGACGACGCAGATTTACACCCACGTGCTCGATGCGCGGCTCAAATCGCTGGTCGCCGACAAGCACCCGCTGGCCATGCGCGGCAAGCCGCGACAGGACTGAGCCTTTCGCGCCGCACCCCCTAGCCGTCCCGGCGGCGCCGTTCGCATTTTCGGGCCAGATATGGTAGGTATGCCGCCGCTATTTGAAACATATAGCGGTCATCGATGAACGTCTTTCTCGACTTCGAGCAGCAAATCGCCGAGTTGGAAGCCAAGATCGAGGAGCTGCGGCATCTCGCCGACGGCGGCGAGGTCAACATCGCCGACGAGGTCACCAAACTACAGACCAAGGCCGACCGGCTGTTGCGCCAGACCTACCAGGATCTGGCGCCGTGGCAGAAGATCCAGGTCGCCCGCCATCCCGAGCGCCCGCACTTCACCGACTACGTCGCCCGCCTGATCGAGGACTACACCCCGTTCGCGGGCGACCGCACGTTCGCCGACGACAAGGCGATCCTCGGCGGGCTCGGCCGGTTCCGGGGACGGTCCTGCGTCGTCATCGGCACCGAGAAGGGGACCGACACCGAGGGCCGGGTGGCCCACAATTTCGGCATGGCGCGGCCCGAGGGCTACCGCAAGGCGCAGCGGCTGATGGAACTCGCCGACCGCTTCCACCTGCCGGTCATCACACTCGTCGACACGCCGGGCGCCTATCCCGGCGTCGGCGCCGAGGAACGCGGCCAGGCCGAGGCGATCGCCCGCTGCATCGACGCCTGTCTCGCGATCGAAGTGCCGTTCGTCGCGGCGATCATCGGCGAGGGCGGCTCGGGCGGCGCGATCGCGCTCGCCGCCGCCGACCGGGTGATCATGCTCGAGCACAGTGTCTATTCGGTGATCTCGCCCGAGGGCTGCGCCTCGATCCTGTGGCGCAGCGCCGACAAGGCGCAGACCGCGGCCGACGCCCTCAAGCTCACGGCCCAGGACATGGAACGCATGAAACTGGTCGACGAGGTGGTGCGCGAGCCCTTGGGCGGCGCCCATCGGGACAAGGACTCGACGGTGCGCGCGGTGGGCGATGCGGTCGAGCGAACGCTCGGCGAGCTTCGCGGGACCGGCGGCAAGGAGCTGCTGCGGCTGCGCCGCGAGAAGTACATGGCGATCGGCGCCGAGGGGCTGGCCTAGGCCGCCATGCCGACCCATTCCGCCGATAAACTGGAGGCCATCGCCGCCGCGTTGCTGGAGGCCGCCGGCGCCAGCCGGCACGAGGCGGATGTTGTCGCGCGCCACTGCATAGGCGCCAACCTGGCGGGCCACGATTCCCACGGCGTCATCCGCATTCCGGCCTATATCGAGCGCGTCCGGAACGAGCACATCGTTCCCGGCGCGCGGTTCGAGATCGTCCAGGAATCGCCCACCACCACGGTGATCGACGGCAACTGGGGCTTCGGCTTCGTGGTTTCCGAGCGCGCCATGGAGATCACCATCGAAAAGGCGCGCATCAGCAACGTCGCGGCGGCGACGGTCTACCGCCAGGGCCATGTCGGCCGGGTCGCCGATTACCCGCTGATGGCGGCCGAGGCCGGGATGATCAGCATGATGACCGCGGATTCCGGCCGCTCGCCGAAATCCGTGGCACCCTTCGGCGGACGCGTGGCGCGGCTCGGCACCAACCCGATCTGCATGGCGATGCCATCGGACCTGGAGGCGCCGTTCTTCCTCGACATGGCGACCTGCGCCGCGGCGGCGGGCAAGCTCGAGCTCGCGGTCTCTCGCGGCGAGAGCGTGCCCGAGGGCTGGCTGATCGACGCGGACGGCGCCTCGACGACCGACCCGAAGGCGTTGAAGGCGGGTGGCGCCATCCTGCCGCTCGGCGGGTCCGAGGGCTACAGGGGCTACGGCCTCGCGGCGATGGTCGAAATTCTCTCCGGTCTCCTAACCGGGCTCGGCTTCGGGGTCGAGCCGAGCGGCCGGCACAACGACGGCTGCTTCATGGCCGTCTTCAACGTCGCGGCGTTCCGGCCGCTCGACGAGTTCCGCCGCGACGTCACTGAATTCGCCGAGTACCTGAAGGCGACGCCGAGGGCGGAGAGTGTCGAGGAAATCTACTATCCGGGCGAGATCGAGCACCGCCGAGCGACCGCCCGCCGCGAAGACGGCATCTTCGTCGAGGACGCGACCTGTGAGCGGCTCGAATCGCTGGCCGAGGAATTCGGGCTCACCGATAAGCTCGCGATGGGGTGAGCACGTAATTCGGGGACACGATACGGGCGCAATCGTACCGGTTGGCATCTGCCTTCAATATCGTGTCCCCGAATTACGGTCCCCGATATTCGAGACGCCCTCAGACCCGGCCGTGGCAGTGCTTGTACTTCTTGCCCGAACCGCACGGGCACTGGGCGTTGCGCGCCACCTTGCCCCAGCTCGACGGGTCGTCCGGGTTCATCACCGCGGCCGCGGCCCGGGTCTGCACCGGGGTCGCGAGCGCCACCGCGTCGCCGCCGGAGGCTACGGCCGCGTCGTCCGACATGAAGGCCGGATCCTCGTGGCCCTCGATCAATTCGGGCAGTTGGCGCGCCGCCATCTCGTCCTCCGGCATCTCGAACTGGAGTTCGACATGGCTCAGAATCTCGGTCACGCTCTCGCGCACCCGGGCGAGCATTTCCTCGAACATCTCGAAGGCCTCGCGCTTGTACTCGTTGAGCGGGTCGCGTTGGCCGTAGGCGCGAAGGCCGATGCCCTGGCGCAGATGGTCGAGCTGCAGCAAATGTTCCTTCCAGGTGTGATCGACGATCTGCAGCAACAGGCTCTTCTCGGCCATGCGCATCAGCTCGGGGCCGTAGTTCGCCGCCTTCTCCGCCATCTTGCGTTCGACCGCGTCGACGATGCGCTCCGTGATCTCCTGATCGGCGATGCCTTCCTCATTGGCCCAGGCCCCGATGTCGAGGTCGAGGCCGAACAGCCGCACCATCTCCTCGTGCAACCCGGTGAGCTCCCACTGCTCGGGCATCGCGTTCGCCGGGATGCAACGGGAAATCGTGTCCTCGACCACCTCGGCCCGCATGTCGGCGATCGTCCCGCCGACCTCTTCCGCGCGCATCAGCTCCTTGCGCTGCTCGTAGATCACCTTGCGCTGGTCGTTCATCACGTCGTCGAAGCGCAGCAGCTGCTTGCGGATGTCGAAGTTGCGCGCCTCGACCTTCTGTTGCGCCTTCTCCAGCGCCTTGTTGATCCACGGGTGGACGATCGCCTCGCCTTCCTCCAGTCCGAGCTTTTGCAGCATGCCGTCCATGCGCTCGGAGCCGAAGATGCGCATCAGGTCGTCTTCCAGGCTGAGAAAGAACTTGGAGCCGCCGGGATCGCCCTGGCGCCCGGAGCGGCCGCGCAGCTGGTTGTCGATGCGGCGCGACTCGTGGCGCTCGGTGCCGAGCACGAACAGCCCGCCGGCGTTCAGCACGATGTCGCGCTTGACGGCTATGTCGGCCCTGATCTCCTCGGCCTTTGTCGCCTTCGCCGCCTCGTCCTCGAGGTCCTCGGTCTCACGCCACAGCCGCATCTCGTAGTTGCCGCCGAGCTGGATATCGGTGCCACGGCCGGCCATGTTGGTCGCGATCGTCACGGTGCCGGGCGTGCCCGCCTCGGCGATGATGTAGGCCTCGTGCTCGTGTTGGCGGGCGTTCAGCACTTGGTGCTCGATCTTGTTCTTCTTCAGAAGCTCGGACAGCTCCTCCGACTTCTCGATGCTGACGGTGCCGACCAGAACCGGCTGCTGGCTGTTGTGGCAGCGTTTGATCTGCTCGAAGATGGCGTCGTACTTCTCTTGCTTGGTGCGGTAGACCTCGTCGTGCTCGTCGTCGCGGATCATCGGCTCGTTGGTCGGAACCTCGATGACCTCGAGGCCGTAGATCTCGCCGAACTCGGCCGCCTCGGTCAGCGCCGTGCCGGTCATGCCGGCGAGCTTGGGGTAGAGCCGGAAGTAGTTCTGGAAGGTGATCGAGGCCAGGGTCTGGTTCTCCTGCTGGACCGAGACCTTCTCCTTCGCCTCGAGCGCCTGGTGCAGGCCCTCCGAACAGCGCCGTCCCTCCATCATGCGGCCGGTGAACTCGTCGATGATGACGACCTTGTCGTCCTTGACGATGTAGTCGGTGTCGCGGCTGAACAACTTGTGGGCGCGCAGCGCCTGGTTGGCGTGGTGCACCAGGGCGATGTTGTTGAGGTCGTAGAGCGTGCCCTGCTGCAGCAGCCCGGATTCCTCGAGCAGCGCCTCTATGTGAGTCGTGCCGCCTTCGGTGAAGGTCACCGCGCGCTGCTTTTCGTCGAGCTCGAAGTCGTCTTCGCCGAGTTTCGGAATGATCGAATCCATGCGCATGTAGAGCTCGGACGAATCCTCCGACGCACCCGAGATGATCAACGGCGTGCGCGCCTCGTCGATCAGGATCGAGTCGACCTCGTCGACGATCGCGTAGTTGAAGTCGCGCTGCACCATGTCCTCGAGCGTGAACTTCATGTTGTCGCGCAGATAGTCGAAACCGAGTTCGTTGTTGGTGCCATAGGTGACGTCGCAGCCGTATTCCGCCCGCCGCTCGTCATCCTCGATGCCGTGGACGATGCACCCCACCGTGAGGCCGAGGAACTCGTATATCTGGCCCATCCACTTGGCGTCGCGCTGGGCCAGGAAATCGTTGACCGTGACCACGTGCACACCCTTGCCTGCGAGCGCGTTGAGGTAGACCGCCAGCGTCGCGACCAGGGTCTTGCCCTCGCCGGTCTTCATCTCGGAAATTCTGCCCTGGTGCAGGACTATGCCGCCGAGGAGCTGGACGTCGAAGT